>DRJJ01000001.1 GCA_011052255.1 Gammaproteobacteria bacterium
GCTCGTTAGTATCAACTGTAGATTCCAGAACCAGCCCGTAACCCAGCTCATCCAGTAATCGTTTTTCGAACAGGCGAAGGATATGGTTGAGGTCCTGGCTGCCGTCTGACAGTAACAGCAAGGTAGTTCGATACACTGTATACAAACCCCGGTGCGGATCATTACGATGCAACAAGCGCATTAATAATTCATTAATATAAAACGCGCTGGCCAAACGTTTTCCTGTTATTCTGGGAAGCAGTGTTTTTTGTTCGACGTCAGTCAGGGTATACAGTTCACCTCGCCCCACCCAGGCCAGCAATAATTCCTGCAGCGGTGTTACAGCCAGGCGTGTTCGCGAGTTTTTTCTGCGCGCACCGCGTATAACCAGGCCGATCCGGCCATACTCATCGCTGAACAGTTCTGTTACTGCAGAGCTGTCTTTGTATGGGCGGCTGTGTAAAACAAATCCGGCTTGTGATGTAACCTTCATACTTCACTATTGTCTATAAATATATAGTCTGGCAATACCTGCGACTTAATCGTCAGTATAGCCAAAACTACGCAAATGCCGCTCATCATCAGACCAGCCACCACGTACCTTCGTCCATAATTTTAAAACAACCTTTACTCCCAGTATTTTCTGGATATCCTGTCGCGCCTGGGTTCCGACCGATTTCAGGCCTTCGCCTTTCTTTCCGATAACTATACCTTTCTGACTTTCTCGTTCAACCCAGATAATCGCATGAATCAGCACTTTATCGTTTTCTTCTTCGTACAGCTCTATCTCAACTGTCAGCGAATAGGGTAACTCCTTATACAGACGCCTCATCAACTTTTCACGAATAATTTCAGCTACGATAAAGCGCATACTCTTATCAGTTACCTGGTCTTCAGGGTACATCGGAGGGTTGGCCGGCAACAGGGTCTCTACCTTATTTTCCAGCATATCGACGTTATCACCCTTGCTGGCAGACAGCGGTATAATTTCACTGTAATCATACATAGCTGACAACTTTTGCAGAAAGGGCATCAGTTGCTCCTTGTTCTTTATCTTGTCTACTTTATTGATCACCAGTACAACAGGCACAGAACAGTCCTTGATACGCTTCAGTACCTGCTCATCCTCATGCCCCCACACCATGGCCTCAACCATGAATAGTATAACATTGACATCATGCAATACATTGCTGGCGGTTCTGTTCATATAGCGATTAATCGCAGACCGGGCTTCAGCCTGTAGACCCGGTGTATCCACATATAGCACCTGGGCATTCTCACTCGTATGTATACCCAGTATACGATGTCGTGTGGTTTGAGGTTTATTTGATGTGATACTGATTTTTTGACCCAGCACGCGGTTAAGCAAGGTCGACTTGCCTGTATTGGGTCGCCCGATTATTGCGACATAGCCACAATGGTAATGAACTTCTGTCATGACGCTGTTTTATTGGTTCGATTTTGTTGACAAAGCAATTCCAGTGTCTTGCTGGCAGCAGACTGTTCTGCCTTACGACGACTGTTCCCGGTGCCGCTTAATCGCAAATCAATATGTGAGAGCATACATGCCACCTGAAATTTTCTTTCATGTTGCTTGCCATGTGTACTAATAATCTCGTACTGAGGTAACGGAAACTGGTGAGATTGAAGCCATTCCTGTAAACGTGTTTTGGGATCTTTCAATGCTTCAGGCTGCGGCAGATTATCTAACAGTGACTGATATAGATGTAGCACTACTCGTTTACAGGCCTCATACCCACCATCACTATAGATTGCTCCCAGTATCGCTTCAAGCGCATCTGCCAGAATCGATGCACGGTGGTGACCACCACTTTTGAGCTCACCCGTTCCCAGTTGCAGCACATCGCCCAGCTTCAGATGACTAGCCAGTTCGAACAAACGCTCACCTTTTACCAGATGGGCGCGCATACGACTAAGATCACCTTCATGTAGATCAGGGCAGCGTTCAAACAACTCGGCTGCAATAATAAAGTTAAGGACACTGTCACCAAGATACTCGAGGCGTTCATTGTTGGCCGATCCGGCGCTGCGATGTGTTAATGCTAAACGCAGCAAATCATGGTTATTGAAAGTGTAACCCAGACTCCGGGTAAGTGCGGAAATATCCAAAGATCAGTTACTGATTATGTCAACGATGTTTTTATGTTTGGCGACAATATCGTAACGTCCCAGCAACGGTTTTCGAATTTCATACTCAATCGTAACAATAAGGCGGCCTCGCTTACGCTCAATTTTTATATTCTTTCTTTTAACACTTTCCACATCATCCACATCTAAACGTTTCTGAAGCAAAGCAAGAATTTGTCTTCTTGACATTTTTGTAATAAGCGGCACATTTTTCAAGGAATCTACATGTCGCTTGACTGTGATGCCTTCCATGACGACGGGTACCATTTTTATGGTGATCATCGCAGTAAACCCAATCAGGCCCAGAACAATTACCCAGCCGAGACCTGTCATCCCTAATTGATATTGTTTACGCATCTGCCGTTCTCCGCAGTTAGTTTATACTGTCGCCTATTCGCGCCCAGTCAACCCCATCATCCCAGTGCATCCAGATCATAAATGCACGCCCAACCAGGTTCTCTTCAGGCACCGTACACCAGAAGCGGCTATCATTACTGTGATCCCTGTTATCACCCATCATAAAATATTCGCCTGCCGGCACCACAAATTCATTGTTTTGCATACAGGTATATTGATGTTCATAGGGTGATGGCTCCACCAGTATTTGATGCTTCACACCGTCAATATTTTCAAGGAGTAGTTTGTTGCCCGTCATATTAACGCCGGAACCACTACCAATGTATGTGCTAATCGGTTCATACTGTAAGGGTTCGCCATTAATGAACAACCGCTTCCCTCGATAGGTAATCCGATCACCAGGTAGCCCGATCAAACGCTTGATATAATCAAGTGATGGATTCTGTGGATACCTGAAAACGACTACATCCCCTCGTTTAGGCTCGCCAATTTCAATTATTTTCTTGTTTATGACCGGTAGTCTTATGCCATATGCAAACTTGTTTACGAGTATCAAATCACCAATTAACAGTGTCGGCATCATCGAACCAGACGGAATTTTGAAAGGCTCTACCAGAAATGAACGTAAAAGCAGAACAATCAATATGATCGGAAAAAATGATTTTGCATATTCCGCCATGACGGGTACAGCCGGCACTTCACCTTCTTTACTGTTAGCCAGTCGCTTAGGCTTGAAGAACATGACGTCTATCAACCAGATCAAACCTGTGATAACAACTGCTAAAAACAGTATAGTCGAAAAATCAAAACGTATTCCTGTGTCCATTCGGGTTCCTGTTAGCTACTGTTTTTTACTGTCGCCGACACGCAAGACCGCCAGAAAGGCCTCTTGTGGTATTTCAACACTGCCTACCTGCTTCATGCGTTTTTTACCGGCCTTTTGTTTTTCAAGTAATTTCCGCTTACGCGAAATATCACCACCGTAACACTTGGCTGTTACATTCTTGCGTAATGCCTTTACTGTTGATCTGGCAATAATCTGGTTACCGATTGCGGCCTGTATTGCTACATCAAACATTTGCCGATGGATAATCTCACGCATCTTGTCAACCAGCTCCCGTCCGCGACGTTGAGCAAGATCTCTGTGTACGATAATAGACAGGGCATCTACTTTCTCACCATTAATTAATACATCCAGCTTTACAACTGCTGCGACCTGAAAACGATCAAAGCTGTAATCAAATGAGGCATAACCTCGGCTGACTGATTTTAAACGATCAAAGAAATCCAGCACAACTTCACTCATGGGTAATTCATATACCAGTGAAACCTGGCTACCCAGATAAAGCATGTTTTTCTGAACCCCACGTTTTTCGATACATAAGGTGATCACAGAGCCTACATAATCCTGTGGCACCAGTATATTTGCAACAATAATCGGTTCACGGATTTCTTCTAAATAATTGGCCTCTGGCAAGCTGGCAGGATTATCGATAAGCATGATTTCATCGTTTGTTTTCAGTACTTCGTATATCACGGTCGGCGCTGTTGTTATCAGGTTGAGACCATATTCGCGCTCCAGCCTTTCCTGTACGATTTCCATATGCAGCATACCAAGGAAACCGATACGAAATCCAAAACCCAGTGCCTGGGATTTTTCCGGCTCATACTGCAGGGCCGAGTCATTCAGTCGTAATTTCTTCAGGGCATCGCGAAATGCCTCGTGGTCATCAGCATCGACAGGGAACAAACCGGCAAAGACACGAGGCTGTACTTTCTGGAACCCGGGCAAGGCCTCATCGGCCGGGTTATCCGCATCGGTAATGGTATCACCTACCGGTGCGCCATCAATGTCCTTGATACCTGCTATCACAAAACCTACATCACCGGTTTTCAGCCCGTCTGTATCAACCCGTTTGGGGGTAAAGTAGCCTACTTGATCAGCATTCACAGTTTTACCTGATGACATAATCTGAAGCTTCTGGCGCCTGTTTATTTGACCGTCGATGACGCGCACCAGTGAAATCACGCCAACGAAATTATCAAACCATGAATCGATGATCAATGCCTTGAGAGGTGCATCCGGTTTACCGGTCGGTGCAGGGATACGCTCTACCAATTGTTCCAGCACCTGATCGACACCGACACCGGTTTTGGCACTTACTGCTATCGCATCACTGGCATCAATGCCGATCACGTCTTCTATCTCATGTTTGACCCGTTCCGGATCTGCTGCCGGTAAATCGATCTTGTTCAGTACGGGCACTACTTCCAGACCCAGGTCCAGTGCGGTATAACAGTTGGCTACGCTCTGCGCCTCGACACCCTGAGAGGCATCGACAATCAGCAAGGCCCCTTCACAAGCTGCCAGCGAGCGGGATACCTCGTAGGAAAAGTCGACGTGCCCGGGGGTATCGATGAAATTGAGCTGGTAGGTATAACCATCCTTAGCCTGGTATTTCAAGGTGACGCTCTGAGCCTTGATGGTGATGCCACGCTCACGCTCAAGATCCATCGAATCAAGCACCTGGCTTTGCATCTCACGCTCACTCAGGCCCCCGCACATCTGGATAAACCGGTCTGCAAGCGTAGATTTGCCGTGATCGATATGGGCAATGATTGAAAAATTACGGATATACTGCATCGGCTATCTGGAGGATCTTCTGTCTAGGTAGGCATTTAGTGCGGCCATGTCGAGCGTATAATGACAGATTTCCGTATTTTCCGCCATAAGAACCGGTATACGGGTGCCAAATTCCGCTGCCAGTGCTGGATCCGAGTCAATATCTACCCAATCAACCCGGATATTCAGGTCTCCGGCAAGTTCCTGTAACTGCCAGTGCATATCCTGACATAACCCACAGGCCTGGCGCCCATACAGAACCAACGACCTGGGTGTCCCAGGCGATGATCCTGTATCGCTACTCTTTCTGATAGTTACTCTTCTGGCAGCTGCATCGGCATAAACAGGGCACCACCATCTCGCTGAACCAGTACCGGCACCAGACTACCTGCTGCCAGGTTGTCAACTATCCGGTTCAGTGCCCGTACACTTTCGATATGCTGGCCATTGACCATCAGAATAACATCGCCCCGGCGTATGCCTGCCTGACCTGCCGCCCCCTGCTTGACCTGAGTAACCAGTACCCCACCGGAATCAATACCCAGCTTCTTACGTTGCGCTGAAGTCAGATCTTCCAGGAAAAGACCCATGCGGCCATTAAATTGGCGCTCATGATCACCGCTATCACCCTTTTCCTGCATGCTGTCAGTATCGCTATCCGGTAACTCCGCAATAACGACCTTCAGGTTTTTCTTTTTGCTATTTCGAATAACCTTAACCGGTACGGCATTACCCAGAGCGGTCATCCCGACCATAGGGGGCAGGGCACTGGAATTGGGTACCGAATTTCCATCATACTCAATAATGACATCACCAACCTTGATGCCGGCTTTGGCGGCCGGGCTGTCATCGATCACACGAGTAACCAGTGCACCTTGTGGCTGTTTCATACCAAAAGAAAGGGCCAGATCACGCGTGACATCCTGTATGTACACACCTAACCAGCCACGGGTAACATGACCCGTGTTTTTCAGCTCGTCTGCCACACGCATGGCCACATCGACCGGTATCGCAAACGACAACCCCATGTAACCACCTGTACGGCTGAAAATTTGTGAATTAATACCTACTACTTCGCCATCCATGTTAAACAATGGCCCACCTGAATTGCCTGGGTTAATCGCAACATCGGTCTGAATAAAAGGAACATAATTTTCATTGGGTAAACTGCGACCGGTAGCACTCACAATGCCAGCCGTTACAGAGTGCTCAAAGCCAAATGGCGAGCCAATGGCCAACACCCATTCACCCGCCTCTAGTTTGCTTGATTTTCCAATCTTGACTACTGGCAGATTCTCGTCGTCGATCTTCAGCAATGCCAGGTCACTGCGCTTATCCATCCCGATCAGCTCAGCCTTGAATTCGCGTCGGTCACTCAGTCGCACAATGATTTCATCGGCATCTTTCACCACATGCCGATTGGTTAGCAAATAGCCATCCTTTGAAATAATGAAGCCGGAACCAAGTGATTGCTTGTCAGGTGTAAAATCACCTTCTTCCCCGCGCTCCTGAAAGAATTTTTTAAGCAGGTCATCAAACGGTGTCCCTTCGGGAAAGCCATGAAACTGACCGCCGCGTTTACCGGTACTGTCCTTACTGTTCTTTTTGGCATGTGACGTTGTACTGATATTGACTACAGCACTGCTCACCTGCTTAACCAGGTCGGTAAAATCCGGTAATGAACGGGACATAGCCGGTTGTGTATAGGCGATAAGTGCAACCATCAACAGGGGTAAACGTAATCTGGCAAACGGTTTCATAAGCTTTCAGTTCTCACTTCGATTTAATTTAGGTTCAACAGTATTTATATGGAATTCTTTCCAAAATATGAGCATATGCCAGCGAACACGCTGCCAGCACAATAAATACTACTATATAAGGGTGTATTCTTCATTTTCAAGCTGTATGACTTCAGATTATACGCCACACAGGTATCAGCTAATTCTCTTCAGTATAACAGCCTGGTAAACAGGGTTATTTCGTATTCTTCGGTAGAACAGGTTAACCAGCCCGAAACCAGCTAACAGGCCCAGAAGTCCAAACAGTATTGTCCAGGCCTCTCCCTGGCTATCAAGCTGCTGACCCATGAGTGCGCCGACAAATAATCCGGCCAATGGTAACAGATACATCGTAAACGAGGCACGCACCAGCGCGCGTTCACGTAATCCTATCAATACATTGTCTCCGGGCTTTACACCCACAGGATCCAGCGCCCTGACCTGGTTTCGACGCTTACCCATCACGCTGGCCAGTACCGATGTACCGCAGCCACCGCGTACCTTGCAGGCACCACATGCCGACTCCCTTTGGGCTTCCACCCAGGCAATACCGGAATCCGTCTGTACGACGTGCGCATTCTCTTCAATCATGGGGCTTTCTGCCTGGTATCCGTATAGTAAACAGAATCACCAATCATCATGACCGCCGCCTCGGGCACCTCACCTACCACCGTAACCTGATAACCGTCCACAATCGTACCATATGCATTCACTGCGCCCATGTAGGAGACACCTTTCATCTCATCGGTTTTGGCACCCGGTTTTTCTATAAATACCGAAACAGATGACAGGCCATCGGTATAAACCAGATGTTCAACCGGTTGACGACCCATTGCAAGATTGTGTTCGGAATTTGCGATCATCCTGAAACCACCCGGCAAATGTTTTACCTTCCATCCGGCTATGTGTGTTGCCATATGTTCATCTGTCATCCCCTCACCTCTATACCATTTAAACCCGTCATCCAGTGACACTGGCTTAAGGTGTTCTTCAGGAACCCTGTCCATTACTTTCAGGGAGGTAAACATAAGCTGTTCCAGTGCCTTGCCTTCATCATTGACCATGTCTGACTTAAGCAGCAAGGCTGTTTCGTTATCCAGCCACAGGCGATAGCCGTAGCGATACGGATCAAGCGGAATAACTCCGATTACAGTGGCTGGGCGGCCCGTCATACGATCAGATCCGATAACCCTGAAGTCATAATATTCTGACAGCCGTTGGTTCAGTTCCAGTAAACCGGGAGGCAGGTATTTTCGAGGCCGGGTTTTCTCAACCACAACAACTTCATTATCGGGCAGTATGCAGGTCAGTAAATCATCTTCACGCAAGATTTCCCGCGCCGCTCCAACCAGTGAAAACAGCCTTTCAGATTCACCGACTGCTGTGCGTGAATGCACGATAGACAAAGCTTCGAGAGTTGAGCCATGCACATAAACAAAGGTACCTTCATAATCAAGGTTCTTTATCGCCGATGACATTTTACCCAGCCATTCACGCGCCTCGTCGGCTGTAGGATGTTCGGCCCAGGCCAGTAACGGGTTCGACAGAACCCCTGCCACGATGAAAAATGCCAGCAGTTTAATGATTTTATCTACGTTTCTTTTCATATCCTGCTATACGTGCATAGTGGAGCATACCCTGCAACTGGGTTGATGATACCGACTCATTATGGTTAACCAGATAACCATTCAGGCGACTTGCAATAGCAGGCTGTACATTCCAGCGTAAACCATTGGTAGAAACAGTCTGTATGAGAGGGGGTTGTGTTTTAACACTGGCCAGTTCAGGTAACACAGGCGAAACCCCTGGCTGAGTAATATTCTGTAGTCCCAGCACTGCCATCATGGCCACTGATGCAGCTACAGCAAAACCGGCCAACGGACGCAGCCACTGCCTGACCGGCGACGACTCTTCATCCGGTAAATACTCGGGTTCATCTTCCATCGCGGCACTGATACGCTGTGACAGGCCGGCATCGACATGAACCGGTAAATGATTCTGCATGGCGTCGCGAATCAGGTGATAACTGCCCCACCTGTCGAGCATAGCCGGGTCACGGGTCAGCTGCCTGATCAGTAACTCGTGTTCCTGTTCCGGTAGCTCACCGTCCATAAAGGCAGAAAGCTGATTGTTTACTTTCTCGTTCATGATAACCACCTCTTTATCCTGTCTGTCTGCTCATTATATATATTCACTACTAGTGTTAGACCAGCAAAGGTCGAATTTGCTCATCTATCGATTCTCGTGCACGAAATATGCGTGACCTGATCGTTCCGATCGGACAATCCATGGTCTGTGCGATTTCGTCATAGCTCATCCCTTCCAGTTCTCGCAAAGTGATGGCAGTTCGCAAGTCATCCGGCAAATTATCGATTGCTGAAATAATCACTTGCTGTATTTCGTTGGTCAGCGCCAAACGCTCAGGTGTACTGATATCCTGCATGACGGGCAAGCCATATTGCTCTGCATCCTGTGCGTCCACATCATCACCGGGTGGGCGACGATTTTGAGCAACCAGGTAATTTTTGGCCGTATTAATCGCAATGCGATATAACCAGGTATAAAAAGCACTGTCACCACGAAAACGTGGCAACGCACGATACGCCTTGATAAAGGCCTCCTGCGCAACATCCTGTGCTTCATGTGGATCTTTTACGAACCGCGAAACCAGCTGGATAATCTTGTGCTGGTACTTGAGAACAAGTGCGTCAAAGGCCTTCTTGTCCCCCTTCTGTACCCGGACTACCAGTTCCTGGTCCGCCTGATTAGCTCCCATTCGGGGCGTATCCTCCACAGAACCGGACTTTTTGGCTGATAGCGCCTTGATGCTGGAATCTGCTTGTTTTGGCTTATGTTTACTCACAATATGGGTATATTCTTGTCGATCCAGCGGCAATACACAAGTCTGGGCCTGATTGGCCATAATATATCTCCATAAAGTGTGCCTGGCTGCCCAACTATTCGTGCCAGACAGCCCCTGACAGTTTTAAACCAGTAACTCAATCCGTTAGACTAGGCTGATGCTGAAAAATTCCATACAGTACGATGTTTTAATTATAGGAAGCGGCGCGGCAGGTCTGTCGCTGGCACTGCGGCTGGCGGGGCGTTTGTCGGTAGCGGTATTGTCGAAAAGCTCACTCGGGGAAGGCTCAACGCTTTATGCCCAGGGCGGCATAGCCGCTGTACTCGACAAAAAAGATTCGGTAGAAAAACATATCGAAGACACGCTAGAGGCTGGCGCGGGTCTTTGTGATGAAAAAACAGTACGTTACGTTGTAGAGCGTGGCCCCAACACAATCAAGTGGTTACTCGGTCATCGGGTACCTTTTACCCTGCTCGACAAGGAAGATGCCAGCAAGGGCTATCACCTGACTCGTGAAGGTGGCCATAGTGAACGCCGCGTCATCCACTCGGAAGATGCCACCGGCAAGGCTATAGAAACCACTCTACAGCAACAGGTGCGTAATCACCCTGGTATACAGATATATGAGCACCACCTGGCTATAGACCTGATTACCGAGGCCAAACTAGGCCTGTCCGGTAACCGATGTCTGGGCGCTTACGTACTTGATAAACAGGCCCAGCGTGTAAGTGTGTTCGCCGCCGGCAACGTAATACTGGCCACAGGGGGTGCGAGCAAGGCCTATTTGTACACCAGCAACCCGGACACCTCCACCGGCGATGGCATAGCGATGGCCTGGCGCGCCGGTTGCCGGGTAGCCAACATGGAATTCAACCAGTTTCATCCCACCTGCCTGTATCACCCTAGCGCCAAGTCCTTTTTGCTGTCCGAAGCGATCAGAGGGGAAGGCGGAATCCTGCGCCTCGCAGACGGAACACGCTTCATGCCAAAATTTGATTCACGCGCTGACCTGGCACCACGAGACGTGGTTGCGCGCGCGATTGACCATGAAATGAAACGACTGGGTGTTGATTGTGTTTATCTGGACATCAGTCATAAATCCGAAGACTTTATTATCGGGCATTTCCCGAACATCTATGCACGCTGCCTGGAATACGGTTATGACATGGCTCGCAGCCCGATCCCGGTGGTGCCTGCCGCGCACTATACCTGTGGCGGTGTGATGACTGACCTGGCTGCGCGTACCGACCTGCCCGGGCTGTATGTGATTGGTGAAAGCGCCTATACCGGTCTGCATGGTGCCAATCGCATGGCCAGCAACTCGCTGCTCGAATGTCTGGTATTTGCCGAGGCCGCCGCCAGTGACATCCTGCAGCAAGAAGCCAGACCAGGCATCGCAACACAACTGCCAGCATGGGATGAGAGCAAGGTAGAGGATTCCGATGAACGTGTAGTAGTGTCGCATAACTGGGATGAGTTACGTCACTTCATGTGGGACTACGTGGGTATCGTGCGCACCACCAAACGCCTGCAACGCGCAAAGCGACGTGTCGACATGCTGGCCATGGAAATCAACGAATACTATGGCAATTTCCGCATCTCAAATGACCTGATCGAACTGCGTAACCTGGTAGAAGTCGCGGATTTGATTATCCGATCGGCCCTGGAACGTAAAGAAAGTCGAGGCCTGCATTACACGCTGGATTATCCCGAGCGTAATATCAAGACTACACAGGCAACCGTATTAACACCCGGGATCAGCAAAAGTGGTGGGTTACATGTAGCCTCTGGAACATAACTGTTGTTGCGGGGTACAGGATAGCTCCAATAACACCGGATATTATGTGTCCAGAATCGTGGCAGTGTTATTTCGCTTCTTGCC
>DRJJ01000002.1 GCA_011052255.1 Gammaproteobacteria bacterium
GCGGTGATGGATGTCGAAACCATCGAGGAAATCAGCGATGCCGAAATGAACCTGATCGCCGAACAGATTTATGGTACCACCGACTCGGAACACCCCGGTGTGAGCACCTTTATGAATGACGGCCGTTTTGTGATCTCTGGCCCGATACAGGTACTGAGCTTCAGCTACTTCCAGTCTGAATTCCCTGACACCTTCCGTACTGCGGTCGAAATACGTAACGACATCAAGGAACGTGGCTGGAAGAAAATTGTCGCCTTCCAGACCCGTAACCCAATGCATCTGGCCCACGAAGAGCTGTGCCATATGGCCATGGATCGTCTCGGTTGTGATGGCCTGGTTATCCACATGTTACTCGGCAAGCTCAAGCCCGGCGATATTCCTGCACCGGTTCGTGATGATGCTATCCGCAAGATGGTTGAGCTGTACTTCAAGCCCAACAGCGCCATGGTAACCGGTTACGGTTTCGACATGCTTTATGCCGGCCCACGTGAAGCCGTGCTGCATGCTGTGTTCCGCCAGAACATGGGCGCTACCCACTTCATCATCGGTCGCGACCATGCCGGTGTGGGTGATTACTACGGTGCGTTCGATGCCCAGAGCATCTTTGATGACAAGGTGCCTGCCGACGCACTGGATATTGAAATCTTCCGTGCTGACCATACCGCCTACTCGAAGAAGCTCGACAAGGTTGTAATGATGCGTGATGCGCCGGATCACTCCAAGGAAGACTTTGTGCTGCTGTCTGGCACCAAGGTACGTGAAATGCTCGGTCAGGGCATTGCGCCACCGAAAGAGTTCTCTCGCCCGGAAGTGGCACAGATACTGATGGATTATTATCAAAGCCTGAAATAAGCTTCTCGTTGTATCTTGAAAAAGGCAGGATATTTATCCTGCCTTTTTTTATTTCCGCGCCACAACAAGATATGATACCCCTCATGGATATCTACCTCGTCGGCGGCGCCGTGCGCGATCAACTGCTCGAACTCCCGGTCAGGGAACGCGACTGGGTAGTGGTGGGCGCCAGTGCCCAGCAACTGCTTGACCTGGGTTACAAGCCGGTCGGTAAGGACTTCCCGGTATTCCTGCACCCACAGACCCATGAAGAATACGCCCTCGCCCGAACCGAACGTAAAACCGGGCCGGGCTATAGTGGCTTTGAATTCCATGCAACCGAAGATGTCACCCTGGAACAGGACCTGCTACGCCGCGATCTGACTATTAACGCAATAGCGCAGGACGACAGCGGCCATCTGATTGACCCGTACAACGGCCAGCAAGACATACAGGATGGGGTACTGCGCCATGTCTCACCGGCCTTTGCCGAAGACCCGGTACGCATATTACGCGTGGCCCGTTTTGCGGCACGCTTCGCCCGCTTTGGTTTTCATGTCGCGCACAGCACCAACGCGCTGATGCGAGAAATGGTTGAAAATGGCGAGGTCGACGCACTGGTCGCTGAACGCGTCTGGGCTGAAACGCAAAAAGCACTGGGTGAAGATCAACCAACACGGTTTTTCGAGGTGTTACAGGGCTGCGGCGCACTGGCGCGTATCTTTCCGGCCATTGATGCCGCCTGGCCCGTTCAGGATGACAACAGCCACAACAATGACACTCCGATTTTCTGCATGCAGGTGTTACAGCAGGCTGCCAGTCTGGATAAACAAGCCGATGTGCGCTTCGCTGCGTTATGCTGCGGCATATATAACGGCATAGAATCAACTGGACGTGAACAAGTTCAGGAAAGTCTCAATAGCATGATGTGTGATCTACGCGTACAAAAACATTGGTGCAAGCTCACCCGCACTGCATTGAGCACGCTGGATACTGTCTTGAAGTCTGCGCCACTGACCGCCTCTGCATTACTGGAACTACTACAGAGCTGTGATGCGTTCAGGCAGCCAACGCGAATGAATAAGCTGATGCCGGTCTGGCAAGCAGTCGCAGACTGCCGCAAGCAAACCCTGGATTATGATCGTATCCACAGGGCCTTGCAGGCCGCGCTGATAGTTGATGCGCGTTCACTCAGCCAGTCCGGCATGAAGGGCGAAGAGATTGGTAAGGCTATGCAGGCGCAACGCTTACAGGCGATTGAAAAAATACTGGTTTAAGTCAAGCAACTAGCCCGAAAGTCACCGTACAAGAAAACGTCTCTCAAAGTCCGTTAATAACATCGACAACCGAGGCCCGGCCAGCGCCCATGCCAGTAACACGCCAATCGTATCGGCCAGCATGTCCCACCATTCGAAAAACCGCGGCGCCAGTATCGGCTGCAGTATTTCGATTGCGATACCCATGGCGATCAAACCGATAGCAATCCATAAGCGTGTACGCGCTTCATGATAGATCTGCGCGAACCAGCCCATCAGGATAAAATAGGCCAGTACGTGTTCGACCTTGTCAGCACCACCAAAATTCAAAGGCTGTGGTGGCCTGGGCATGAGCGACAGGATTAACACGATCAACACCATCAACCAGCCGGTTGCCAGCCACAGACGACGATAGCGCAAACTCGTTAGTGAGTCAGGCATCAGGCGACACCACTCATCGTAGCAAAGATCAGCGTTCCACCCAGTAGCAAGCGATACAGCACAAACGGAAACATACCGATGCGCTCGATCACGGCCAGGAACAAATGGATACACACATACGCGGTAATCGCGGAGGCGGCGGTGCCAATAGAAACAAACAGTAAATCTACCGGTAGGTGCGCCTGTGAAATTTTCAGGGTCTGGTAACCGGCGGCCAGAATGATGGTTGGTATCGACAGCAAGAAAGAAAATCGTGCTGCTGCCTTGCGGGTCAGGCCCAGCATCAGCGCTGCGGTGATGGTGATACCGGAGCGTGAGGTACCCGGCACCAGCGCAATCGCCTGTGCCACACCGATAATCAGTACATCTTTCCAGTTCAGGCTGTCTTCGCTGCGCTGGTGCCGGCCACGTTTATCGGCGTACCACAACAACAGCCCAAAACCGATAGTCGTGCCGGCGATCACCATATTGGAGCGCAGGCTGGTCTCCACCCAGTCGTGCAACACCAGACCGGCTATGCCTACCGGCACCGTGCCCCACAGCACCGCCCAGCCTAACCGACTCTGGCCTACGCTCTGGCGCTGAACGACGGACCGGCTCCAGTCACGTGAGATTTGCTTAATATCATGACGAAAATAGGTAACCACTGCCAGCAGACTGCCAAAATGCACCGCAATATCAAATACCAGCCCCTGGTCCTGCCAGCCAAGCATTTTTGGCAATAAAATCAGATGGGCAGAAGATGAAATAGGTAGAAATTCTGTAAAGCCTTGCAGTAACGCAAGGTATATAGCGTGTAAGTAATCCAAAGTATCACCGTTTAAGTCCAGACAACCGTCTTACAGACGATTGCGTAAATCCTGTGTCGCAAAGCCGCGCCATTGCTCGTCTAACCCACCGGGCATATTCCGGGTCAGGCCCAGCACCCGGAAGCGCTCACCCATTTCACCGGGCATGGTCAGCATCTTGGCCTGTTGTGTCATTTTAAGGAAGGCCATCGTATCGGCCGGGTCGCAGCGCGAGATAACTTCATCCAGCCCACAGCCAATCAGAAAATGTGCCTGGGTATTATACCCTGCCAGGGTAAAACCTGCGTCAACGGCCGCTTCGGCAACCGCGCTGAATTCTACATAGGCGGTAATATCCTGTATTCCTGTCAGAATCAGCGGTTTGTCGTGTGAGCGATGCCGGTAGTGGCAACTGAGTGTGCCTTCAAAGCGCTGTTCATGATAAAACTCGTCACGACTCGCACCATAATCGATCAGGATGGCTGCACCCCGTGTCAGACTGGATGCCAGTTGCGCCACCCAGGCCACTGTGCGTTCGTTCACCTCCAGCAGGTAACCCGTTGCGGGTTGATGA
>DRJJ01000003.1 GCA_011052255.1 Gammaproteobacteria bacterium
CTGTATAAGTCTGGGGCGTGGCCACATCCACCTGAACTCACAGGAAGGTATAGCCTGGTTTGCCAATGACAAACCAGCGCAGTAAATAAACGCAAGAAATATCGTCAGTCATTTCTCATACGGGGAAATGACTTGGCATAGCGCTGTATCCATTCCAGTGCCGCCTCCTTGCTGGTAAGTTTCCGACCCCCCTGCTCCAGAATGCGGCACCGATATATCTCAATCTGACACACCTGCTCTACCATACGGGCGCGGTAGCCCTGAACCTCGTCAAGAAATTCAATTCCCAGCTCAAAGTGTCCATCTGCCGCATGACACCAGGCTACACGACCGGTGATATCAAATGCCGGTTCCACTACATGGATGCTCATACTGAGCGTGTCACCGACTTGCCACTCATGATCTGAATCGATAGCCAGACCACCATAACTGATATTACGAATACACTCGGTGGGTGCCTCGGTTTCAGTCTCACTGGCAGACTGGATGTCCACCGGGATGTTTGCCGGATGGCGGATAAAACGACGATTAATTGATTCCAATGCACCCATGACCTTGCTCTTGAGAAGAGTACCTCACACAACGTGATATTAATGTGTTTCTATAGGGTGTATGTAGCACTCTTTACTGTAATGTCAATCATCTACCTCATATATTGATCCTGCATCGACAATTTATCTCAGCATCACTACCCGTGAGACCAGGCTGCTCAGCAGCCGTAAGCATAACTAAACCTGCAAATCATCGAGGCCTGTGGCACGCAGGGATTTACGCACTCAAGGCGCAGCCGCTGCGGTCGATATTATGTATATGAAAACTAAACAGAACATCTGTCATGAGTAGCTCAGCCAAACAGACAAACACCGTCAACGGAAAGCAGGACCTGAACTATTGGGTCAGCGAACTCAGTCGCCGTCAGATGCCTGCCTTTGCGCATACTGCCCATGCCATTGCCGGCCAGGTGCAGGATGACAATAGTTCCACCGCCCATCTGGCACGCGAGATTCTTCAGGACCCGACGATGACGGCACGTGTGCTGAAGATGTCGAACAATGTTTTCCATAACCCTTCACAAAGCAAGATCAGCACCGTCAGTCGTGCGATTGTGGTGCTGGGCTTTGCTACCGTACGTCGCATTTGCATGAGTATTGCTTTTATCGATTCCCTGCTAAAAAACAAGCCCAAAGAGAATATGATGAAAGCACTGGCACGCAGCTTCCTTGCCGCCACACATGCCCATATGCTGGCCGAGAAACGCGGTGATAAAAACCCGGAAGAAGTCTACATAGCCACCTTGCTATACCACCTGGGCAATCTGGTGTTCTGGTGTTTTGCAAACGACTTTGACCCGAACCTTTATGAGCGATTACACAATGCACTGGCAGGCACCGAAACAGACACCAGTGACATTGAGCGTCGCGTACTGGGTTTTAGTCTGAAAGAACTCTCAGCCGCTCTTAACCGTGAGTGGCAGTTAAGTGACCTGCTTGAGTTTGCGCTGGACAGCAAACTTAGCAAGGACAAAAGACTGGGCAATCTGACCATGGGGTATGAGCTGGCCGATACCATCCAGAAAGGCTGGGGTAGTCCCGAAGTAAAAGAACTGATAAAACGCACAGCAGAGTTGCTGTACATGCCTCAACACAAGGCCGAGGCACTGATAAAGGAAAATACGGAACAGGCATGTCGTACCCTGTCCAGCCTGGGTGCCGGCAGGGTTAATCATTTAATCCCGCGTCCGCCACAGCCGACGGTATCTAAAGCCGGTGTATTGCAACCGGATGCACAGCTGTCAGATAATAGTGGGGCATCCGAGCAACAGCCCGGAACCGGTAAGCTTAATATCCAGCAAGAACAATATGGAGACATGCAATTACAGTTGACCATCCTCGGTGAGATATCGGAGCATCTTGAAGAAAGATCCAATATCACGCTGTTGCTGGAAATGGTACTGGAAGGCATCCACCGTGGTATCGGCATGGACCGCACCCTGTTCGCACTACTCTCACCTGACCGCACCAGTCTGCACACCAAGCTGGCGCTGGGCAAAGATCGTGACCAGATAAGCAGGCAGTTCTCGTTTCGTATGGATCAGCCCGGACAGATCAGAAATCTGATTACACAACAACGCGGCCTGTTGATTGACCCGTCGCAATCACCCTGGGACAAACGTCTGGCTACAGATCCGATCAGCGAGCTATGCAAGGGGCAGATATTTTTTATCAGCCCGATAATCGTCAATCGCAAGATTATCGGCGTATTCTACGCAGACAGGGCTGTCACCAAACGCAACATGGACAAAGCCAGCTTCCATAGTTTTAAACTGTTCGTACAACAAGCCAGTATGGGATTAAGCCACTGCCAGTCACACAGTCAGAAATGAGATTTGTCCAGCATTATTCACCGAAATCACGACCTGGAGGTTTCCTGCAAAAAAAATAAGGTGGCTACATCCATGCAGGCCACCAAAACGGCATCCTTGCCCAAGGTCATCCCTGATGCGGAAGAGAAAGGGTTAACTATAAATATCTGAATCTGCTGTTATACCGGGTTGCGTGCTCGCACACGCTTGGCCGACAACATATTATCTTCACTGACATCACCCAATGGGTAGTACCAGTTCTGTTCATTCTTAAACTCGGAAGGTGACTGCACTTTAAGAATAACGGTGTCCGGTGTTCTGGAGTTAAGCCCCTGGATATTATTCCTTAGCTTGCCAAACAAGGTCGTATCATACTGTTCGAGGAATCGCTCAGGATTCATATCCAGCCCGACAATTTCACCCCAGCTACCTTTCTGGGTCTGGGACTGAAGGGTATAACGCTGTATCTCGACAGAACCTGAAATCACCATCATAGCGCCCTCGCAGCCAGGGTGGTCATGTAGCGGTACCGGTGTTCCCGGGTACAGGCGTATCAGACTCAACCTGCCTAGCTCGTCTTCATATAATGTATTGCCTCTCCAATAGTCATCGCTACTGCCGAATGAGAGCATATCCTCGATTGCTGCCTGATAATCATTAGAAAGCATCATATAATGATGCAGAAACAGGAGTGTGCGGCCTACCCGTATACTGGCTTCCCAGTCATTTTTTCTGGCGCTGTACTGCGCCGTATGAACATGTTCGACCAGATTCTCCCAGAGTTTCATTCCTCCCAGACAGAACGGCATTTTCCCTGGCGCCATGACTTCCAGTGCTGGCTCGGTATCTGCCTTGTCTGTTGATGATTGAACGTCAATTTTCTGCATGACCTGACTCCACTTTTTTTCTTCTGCATAAGCAATCATCGGATATCCTCCTGCGTGCTGATACGAGGCGGCAATCTGTCAGCCATGTCGCTTGCGGCTTACTATCAATGGAAGTACATCCTTGACAACCATTTCATGGCTAGCCGGTAATAATGACCCGCTAGATCCAATATCATGAGATACTTCAGGTATACTAAAAAAGCTGACCACGGCGATTAACGACAGCACCGATAAAACCAGTAAATTCGATACTCTCATCACGCTGTACCTCCATCTGACCCGTACTCTCTGCTGTTGATAACCAGTTTATACAGATCACGATCAGTAGCTGTGTCAAAAGTCCCGGCTATTTTGTGAAAAAGTCACAGAAACTTGTTAATAATAGGCGCTACATAGTCCACAGTTAATAATTACTGGCTATTACGCACTGAAAACATGCATCAGAGACCTGCAAGCTGGTGAAAACGCTATAACTTCAGAGGATTGTGATATGATGAATCAGACGCAATTACATACAACCATGCATACCCATTTTCTACATGGGCAGCACGATGACAAAACAACACGTATGATCGAGAATATATTACTATTTTCTGATTTACCAGAAGACTATCTGAAGCATATCGCCAGCTGCGCCGTGTCGCGTAACTATCCCAAAAACTCCATTCTGATCACTGAAGGCGATCAAAGCGACTCGCTGTACATTATCGAAAGTGGCCGGGTCAAGATCTTCCTGAACGATGAAAGCGGCAAAGAAGTCATTCTGAACATCCAGGGCCAAAATGAATACTTCGGTGAACTGGCCATGCTGGATGAAGCACCACGGTCTGCATCAGTCATGACACTGGAACCTTCTCGCTTTTCTATCATATCCAAGGTTGATTTTGATGCCTGTCTAAAATCCTACCCGGATATCGCAGTACACCTGATTCGAGCCCTGGCCGGACGTATACGTGCCCTGACAGAAAATGTACGCGACCTGGCTCTGCATGATGTCTATGAACGGGTTGCCAGCCTGCTGCTGAAAATGGCACAGGAGCAAGACAACAAACTGACCATCACCCAGAAGCTCACTCATCAGGAAATTGCCAACATGGTGGGAGCCTCACGTGAAATGATCAGCCGTATCATGAAGGATCTGACGACGGGTGGTTACATTGAATCACATTCCAAGCAGATCACGATACTGAAGAAACTGCCAGCCCATTGGTAGGCAATACCGGGAACCAGGTCTGACGTGAACGACCGGATTAGCCGGGCTTTTCAACTGTACTGTTGTACTGTATACAAGACTCGCGAACCTTAAATCCGCCTGACCCGAAAAGAGCGCCCCTTCAACTTTCCCTGCTCCAGTTTTTTTAGCGCGCGACTGCAGGCCTCCTGGCTAACGGCTACATAAGCCCGGTTATCAAATATATGGATTTTACCAACCTGCTTACCGATAATGCCATTTTCTCCGGTTAGGGCACCCAGTATATCACCTGGCCTTACTTTCTGTTTTTTACCGCCATCAATTAACAGGGACGTCATGGGTGGCTTATAGGTCGGCGTTTCAAGCAGGCTTGTTGGTGGCAACGGCTCAATATCAATGGTCTGATCAATATACGCCTCCAGCCGAGCGACCTTAAAATTTTCTTTCTCGTTATATAAAGTACAGGCTATGCCCTTGCTTCCCGCCCGCCCGGTGCGACCGATTCGGTGAACATGTACTTCGGCATCACGAGCAATGTGGTAATTAATCACAACGTCCAGCGCATCAATGTCCAGACCACGAGCGGCGACATCAGTGGCAACCAGTACCGAAGTACTTTTATTCGCAAACCGTACCAGCGTCTGGTCTCGGTCACGCTGTTCCAGATCACCGTGCAGGGCCAGTGCGCTAAACCCATGATGGTACAGCGCGTCAGCCACTTCCTGCGTTTCCCGTTTCGTATTACAGAACACTAACGCAGATTCAGGACGATAATGCAGCAGCAACAGGCGCACAGCGGTCAGGCGCGGAAAATTATCGTTAACTTCGTACAAATACTGCTGAATACTGGAGTCATCATGGGTCGATGCCACCTGCACTGTAACCGGCTGCTTCATAATGCGTCTTGAGATTGACTGAATCTGGCCGGGGAAGGTGGCACTAAACAGCAGGGTCTGACGATTAGCTGGAGTATGCTCAATGATCGCATCCAGCGCGGCCTGAAATCCCATCTCGAGCATACGGTCTGCTTCATCAAGTACAAGCGCCGTTAAACTGTCCAGCTTGAGTGTACCTTTACGCAGATGCTCTTCGATGCGCCCTGGTGTTCCGACAATAATGTGGGCACCATGCTCCAGAGAACCCAGCTGCGGCCCAAACGGTGTACCACCGCACAGGGTCAGTACCTTAATGTTGTGAATGGCTCGCCCCAGTCTGCGCACCTCTTTAGCAACCTGGTCGGCCAGCTCCCGGGTTGGGCATAGCACCAGCGACTGCACGCGAAAGCGTTTTACATCAAGTCTCTCCAACAGGCCCAGACCAAATGCAGCAGTTTTCCCAGACCCTGTTTTCCCCTGCGCAATAACGTCTTTTCCCTCCAGAATGCAAGGCAGACTCTGCGCCTGTATCGGCGTCATAGCCTGATAGCCCAGCGACTCCAGGTTCTTGAGTAAAGCAGGATGTAGCTTAAGTGATGAGAAGGCTGTTTGGCTCAAGGTGGTCATCCTGTGTTGGCATGGCAGAAATCAGGTAATCATAGTATCAGATGAGTGGTGCAGGTGTGGAGAACTCATCCAATAGAAAAGGGCAAGACCACCAGGCCCTGCCCTTTTAGCCCTCATGCCGGTGAGGCATGAGGCTGACCATCGTTGAAATCAACACAGGCCAGTAACCATCCAGTATTTAGATCGCTACGATATTCTCTGCCTGAGGACCTTTCGCGCCCTGAGTAACAGTGAACTCGACCTTCTGGCCTTCAGCCAGCGTTTTGAAGCCAGAACCAGAGATAGCACTGAAATGTGCAAAAACGTCAGGGCCGGATTCCTGCTCGATAAAACCGAAGCCTTTTGATTCGTTGAACCATTTAACGGTGCCGGTAGTAGTAGACATAATAATATTCCTGTTAGATATAAAGTAGTGGTAACCCTGTTAATCAAGTGCATGAATAAGCAAGGTGGTTTTGCTTGAAGTGTTGCGATTACTTATGAAGAACAGGACGAGGTACTAAAAGACTAAACATCGAAATGGCGCGCATAAATATCAGACGTACTATCAAACTGAGTGAATTATATACAGCCACTCCCTGTAGTCAACATAAATTCCCTGTGCGCTGGACTATCTACACCCTCCACCCAGTCTGAAAGACCATGATCACGTAGCTAGTACGGTACACCACGAAGTTTAATGTTCGCCTCATGCCAGCCTGGCTCCGATTGGGTCTCCCAGGTAACGCTTCTGGATTGACCAATAGATCTCAGATTCTTCATAGCGTCAAGATGGTGTCCACTGTTGCGGAATACTCTCATCGCCTCATGGGTCTCCCAGCCAGTAAATGTTCGCAGACCCTTAAACTTAACAAAAACCAGACCGTCAGCATTAGTCAGCTGGCGCCTGATGTTTTGAACCATAGGTACAAATCGCAAGAATGCGAAAAGGCTCTTTATTTTAATTTGTGTTGCTACAACAATCATTAGAATTACCCTGAGGAGCCGCTGATTGATTCTGCTCGAGCCTCTACTTCACCCCAACCCTCTCTCTTAGGGAGAGGGGGTTAACGGGACAGCACTGAGTACCAACATAAAATTGCGAGCTGTTCAGATGCTGCAAGTGATCGATCTATAATGTCACATTATATTCAATACTTATACCAACACCTGTAATGAAGCATGTTTTGTTAGCATAAAGGTCTTCAAGATTTTAAATCCACCCGTTTCGCTTCTCTCCACAACCCATCAAGCTTCTCAACCGTCTGCCCCTGCACCTGCTCACCCTTTTTCCGTAACTCCGATTCTATATATTCAAATCGTGATTCAAATTTCCTGCTAGCCTTGCGCAGTGCTGTTTCGGAATCTACATCGCAATGTCGTGCCAGATTAACGCAACTAAACAACAAGTCACCCAACTCCTCTTCAATATGCTCTTTATCCTTCTTCTCAACCGCTTGCTGGCATTCCCCCAGTTCTTCCTGAATCTTTTCATACACTCCTTTTGTATCTGGCCAGTCGAAGCCGACCCGTGCAGCGCGGCGTTGAAGTTTTTGTGCACGTACCAGTGAAGGTAAGGCACGGCTTACTCCAGCCAGTATACCGGGGTTTTCTGATCCGCTTTTATCTGCCTGTTGCTGTCGTTCTGCAGCTTTGATGGCTTCCCATTTTTCGGTTTGGTGATCGCTATCTTTGACGGCGTCGGATGCAAATACATGGGGGTGACGTCTGATTAGTTTATCGGCCATAGTTTCGGCTACGTCATTGAAACTGAAATCGCCCTGTTCTTCGGCCAGCCGGGCGTAGAAGACCACCTGAAATAGCAGGTCGCCCAGTTCGCCCTTAAGTGAATCGACGTCTCCTGCCTCGATGCATTCGATGACTTCGTGCACTTCTTCTAGGGTATGAGGGACCAGGCTTTTGTAGGTTTGTTCCAGGTCCCATGGGCAACCGTTTTCAGGGTGACGGAGTTGGGCCATTACTGACAGGAGGTTGTTCATTTTTTGTGACATAGGTTTTCTCGTTTTTATCCCCTCGGCAACTGCGTCCTGCGTTGCCCTACCGAAGGCATCCTTGCCGTCGTCACCCTAACCCTCTCTCTGGGAGAGAGGGGATAGAGTGTTGCTTAATTATCATTAAGCAACGTACACATTTTAAGTAGTAAGTGGAATAATTATCTCTACGCGCACTCCGCCCAGAGAACTTTTGCTCAAAAGCAGCTGCCCGTCATATGACTTCAGGATATCTCTTACCACGGCCAGCCCGATACCCTGCCCTTCTACCTGTTCGTCAAACCTGACACCTCGTTTTAGTAATTCATCGGCAAGCTCTGGATCCAGCCCCGGACCGTCATCATCAATCTGGATTAACAGGTGTTGCTGAGCCGTTTTTTGATCTGTCTGATACCATGCACTGATCGCTATTTTGCTACTCGTATATTTATAGGCATTATCGAGTATATTGCCGACCAGCTCCATCAGATCACCCTGATCGCCCGGGAACGCCACATCGTCCGTTACATCGATTTCACAGGTCAGTCCGCGCTCGGTATAAACCTTGTCGAGGGTATCGCGCAGGCGCAGTACGATCTCTTTTAGTAACACACGCTGGCCCAGTACTACTTTGCCGCGGGCCGAGGCGCGTTGCAGCTGGTAATCGACTATTTGTGTCATGCGTACGGCCTGTTCTTTTAACTGCGCGCGCGTTTTCTCTGGCATATCCTGTTGTTCTGCCAGTGTGCGCACCACGGCCAGGGGCGTTTTCAGGCTGTGGGCGATATCACCCAGGCTATTACGGTAACGATCGCGTTGACCCCGTTCGCTGTGGATGAAGGAATTAATGCTGTCTGCGAAGGGCTGCAATTCGTCCGGGTAACTGGCGGTGAGTTCTTTCTGACGACCCTGCTTGATCTGTTCCAGATCATCTACCACCCGACGCAACGGTGACAGACCCCAGCGTAATACCAGTGTGAGCGCCAGTTCCAGCAAGAGAGCCAGGAAAATAAACCAGCCCCACAGGCTTTTGCGAAACCCCTGCACCTGATTGGCAAAACTGTTCCTGTCTTCAAATACCTGAATACTGTAGCGTCGGGCCTGTTGCTGTGAATCTTCCCATAACACGTCAAACACCAGTGCGAATACGGTCATGCCGTGATGGGTGTGCTGCTGGCTAAATTCGCCTACGCCTGCCTTTGTTGCTGACACCTTAGGTAAACCCATGCCCAGCGCTGATGGTGATTTCCACAATGGCCCCTGTTCACCCACAACCTGCGCATACAGACCGGATTGCGGTGTATTAAAACGTGCCTCCGGTAATTCGGGCGGCATTTGCAGGCTGCCTTCGGGAGTGGGTTCAGCAGCTGCCAGCAAGGTATAGACGATGGCCTGTAAACGGTCCTGCACGGCTGACAATGCGCTATGACGAAAGGCGTTGTCCAGCACCAGACCGGTAACACCAAGAAAAACGATTAACAGAACTCCACTGGCCAGCAGTAATCGACGACCCAGTGAATTCATCAAGCGCTGTTCCGTTCCAGTACGAAACGATAGCCACGTCCACGCAAGGTTTCTATCGGCTCCAGGCTGTTATCGGGATCCAGTTTTTTGCGCAGGCGACGCACGAACACTTCTAGCGTATTACTGTCGCGATCAAAGTCCTGGTGATAGATATGCTCAGTTAAATCATTTTTGGATATGACTTCACCGGCATGCAGCATCAGGAACTCCAGTACTTTGTATTCGTATGCAGTCAGGTCTATTTCTTTCCCGGCTACGGTGACCTTCTGGGTGCCAAGATCCATTTGCACCGGATCACAGCGTAGCTGCGACTGGCTCCAGCCACTGGAACGGCGTAACAGGGCACGTACCCTTGCCTGCAGTTCTTCCATACTAAAAGGTTTGACCATGTAGTCATCTGCGCCGGCTTCCAGCCCTTCTACTTTCTCCTGCCAGCGACCACGCGCGGTCAGGATCAGCACCGGAAAGTCGAGACCGGCCTCACGCCAGCTTTTTATTACCTCAATTCCCGACATGCCGGGTAATCCCAGGTCTACTACTGCCAGGTCCTGGGGATATTCTTTCCCCTGGTAAAAGCCCTCGTCTCCGTCTGCGGCGCTGTCGATCACATAACCTGCCGTGCTTAGCGCTTCTGCCAGTTGCTCGCGCAGAATCTGCTCATCTTCTATCACCAGTACGCGCATGCAGGTTTACCTTCTGTTTCCCGCATTTACATTAACTACGCGTACAACACCATTCGGCATCAGCACCTTGATTCGGTGAGTTTTACGCCCACCCTGGTTGACCGTGTTGGCTGACAGTATTCTGCCACCAGTTTGTCTGCGCACCTGAGCGATAGCCTGGTCCAGACTAGTCTGCTGCTGTCCGGTCAGCATCAGTCTGACAGGGGCACTGTATGAGGCAGGTAAGGGTGCACTTTGAGCGATAGCACTTCCTGCCAGCAGTACGGCTGTGATCAGTGCGCGGATTATCAGTGCGTTCAAGATAATAGTCTCCTGTGAGCTGTCTGACTGACTATGCTACCTTCTGAGGCCAGGATTACAAGGACACACGGACCAGGTAACTCCTATTCAGCCAGGCTTACCCGTACCCGCACCCGTACACGATCACCCGGTTCCCGGTTCATACGGCTGGTATAGGTCTGGCCACGATATTTGTAGCTGACCATGTAGCCTTCTATGCGCTGTTCGGTTTGATAATCGTTCACCGTCCTGCATGCAGTCTCAACACGCGTCGTCGCATGCCCGCCACCACTGTTTCGGTACTGCGAATCACGGGCAATTGAACCGCCCAGCAAGGCACCGGCCACCGTTGCTACTTGCTTGCCGTGTCCCTTACCGAACTGGTTGCCAATGACACCACCGATCAAACCACCAATAATGGTTGGGGTACCGGATTGGTAACCCGGGTTATAGGTTGTGCGTTCTTCGTCCCAGCATTCCTGACGTGGTGCGTTGATACGTAACGTCCGAAAAATCGGTTCGACGTTGGTGACCCTGGCATAATCAAAACGCGCCTGCTGTCCTCCGTGCGGTGCTTGCTGCCCGCCATGCGCTACCTGTTGCGTATCATGTGAAGCATGCTGCTCTTCACGGTGTTCAGCCATCGCGCCACTGCTGACACTAACCATCATGGCTGCGGTTAAAGCGATAATTACCTGTTTGCTGTTCATGTCTGCTCTCCTTTTGTATTGAGCTATTTTCATTAGACAGGTACAGATTACACCCTGCTTGCTGAACCGAAACTGAACAATCAATCATTTTTTACATTTTTATAATGTGGTAAATAATTTACATAATAAACAAATAGTTAAGACGTTATTTCGTAGAAATCACATGTGCTGCGCACGAAAAACCGGGTTTAGAAACCACTAAATTATTGACATGGTTCACATGATGCTTTTACAGTCACTGTTCGAACAGTAAAAACTAACGGAGAAAACATGTTGAGCGAACATCAAGTCATACAAGAAAGACGCTCTCGCTCAATGGATCTCATTCGGGATCTGATCACCACGCGCACGGAAATGCTGATACTGTATTCCCGTCTCGCTGCGTTCAAATCACTGGAAGGCAACCGCGATATGCTGGAAGTGCTGGAAGAGTTTTGTGAAACCCTGATTGACTATACGGCGGCAGCACACTTTCGTCTGTACCGTTACATTGATGAGAAAATGGAAAAACGTAAGGCGGTACTGGATGTCGCTGAGTCCATTTACCCGCGGGTGGTCAAGACAACCGAAGTCATTATTGCTTTTAATGACCGCTACGATGACCATACACAGGACCTTTCTGCATACGACCTGTCAGATGACTTGTCTAACCTGGGTGAGGCACTGGCCGAACGTATTGAGCTGGAAGATCGTCTGATTGATGTGTTGTCAGCATCAAAACGTGAACCTGATATCCGTCCGGTACTGAATTCCTGAACGCAGACTGAGCGCCGATTAATCTTTTTTCTTGTCGGTTTTAAGCGCATCCAGCGAGACAACCACTGAACTGCTACTGGCAGGTGTCTCGTCAATGAATCTGGGGCGCATATTCTGATCACGACCTGCCTCCTGCGCCAGTTCATGCTCACGTTGGGTGATCATACCCAGGCAATCCCGCAGCTGCTTGATGGTTTCATCATTCAGAGGGTGCCGCAAACCCGGTTTGGTAGCCGTATCCTTGATCACATCGGTCAGGGTACGTTTGACCAGACTTAAGATAAGCTCTTCTTTTGTTTGAGTTTCTTCAGACATTCGACCATCCACGAAGTTAAGACAACGGGCTCAACACGACCCGGAAACCCTATTCTAGCGCATACAGGTGCTTTACCGATAGCCATTAGACCATACTGGTCATCATATCCTTATGATTTACAATGATATACTTGCCTGTCAGACGTAAGAGTCTATAATGCCTCCAGCGCTAACACTCACTCTATGCCCAGGTTTTATACTATGCCTTACTTTATCTACAAGATTGATCTTAACCGTAATCTCGAGTTACTGGATACCTGCTCCAAATATCGCGAAGCACGTGACCTGGCGCGAAAGCTGCGCAGCAAATTACCTGCGGAAGACACTGGCACCATCAAGATGATTCATGCCAAACATGAGCAGGAAGCCATGCATTTGCTCAAGCAAGTGCGTGAACCACGCCCTATGGGAGAGGAATGACAGCTACCCGGCTGCTTACATAGCAGACAGGTAGCCGTTTAATGCCAATACGTTAGGCCGAAACCATAGTCGCTGTAGTAGCTAGGAGGGAAAAAAAAACCCAGACCATAGCCGCCATGCCCACCTCCATACCCATAGCCATAACCATGCCCGCCTCCGTGGCCACCGCCGTGTCGGTAACCTGCATGTCCGTAACCACCTCCATGCCCGCCACCGTGCCTGTAACCACCTCCATGCCCGCCACCGTGTCGTCTGTAGCCTGCATGTCCGTAACCACCGCCATGACCACCACCGCGCCTGTAACCACCATCATGCCCACCACCACCGTGTCGTCCGCCACTGGCTCCACTTCCGCCGCTGTGTTGCGCACCTTTTCTTGAACCATCAGCCTGCGCGGTAGATATTTGAAAGCCGCTCAGGGCCGTAATAACAATTAAACTCGTTATCAGCTTTTTAATTGAAGTTTTCATGAGTATCGCTCCTGTTCTGGTAATATAATGGGGTAAATGCAAACCACTCAACATGTCACCCTGAGTCATACATTACGCCAGCCAAACTGAACCGGTGCTGAACGGAAACAATCTATGGACGAGCACGAATACCGGGAGCTTTATCATTCGATTAACAGTAATCGCTGTGTATTCGAAAAGGCGCTACTCACAAGGCGCTTTGGCTGTAGCCAGGTTGCCCGTATTAATATTGGCGACCGTGAAGCGGCTGGCTGCTCCAATCCTGCTGCAGTAGAGGTCTGTGCTGAATTGCTGGACCAGATGCATAACAAGGCCACTTTTGCACTAGGCATGAAACATGTAAACGGGCCTTTGCCACACGCGCGTGAGATGAAGGTACAGTGCGGCGGACTATTGGGTCTTGAGGCTATTATCTACGAAACCGATTCACCTGAGGGTACAGCCGATATTTTTGGCCTGATTGCCAAATCGATTCGGGAATATGAAGAAATAAGCCAGCTACCTTATTCGAAGTTGATGCAACATATTGCTCATTACGAGGGCAGGCCGCGACGCAAACGCGATTAGCCAACAATCAAGTGCCTGAAACGGCTTACCAGAGCCAGAGCCCTGCCATCCATAAGCGCAAACGCAAGCCCCAACCACTGGTGTAACCCACCTCCGAGAAGCGTATCACTCCGTCCTGGTCAACAATAAAACTGGCCGGTACTCCACGTATCCTGAATTGGCTAGATAGACTACCGTCTTCATCATTTAGTACCAGCCAGCTGTAACCGCGTTGTTTCAGGTAATCACTCACATCTTCATCATCACCAGATTGCATCGCGATTGTGATAACACGATTGTTCTCATTGATACGATTAATGCTGTCTTCTTCCAGCCTGCAAATTCGACACCAGCTGGCCCAGATATGTATCAGGTAAGGTTCGCCGCGCCAGTTTGCGGTATTGATCGGCTGCATATTCATAATATTGATTCCCGTCAGCACTGGCGCCGGACCACTGATAACGTCGCGCTGCATAAACCAGCGCACCACTAATAACACCAGTAACAGTGCAAGTAAGTTAATAACTAACTGCCGAATACGGAATTTTTTGCGTAGTTTAACAGGTGAATTATCAGGAGGTGTTTCAGTCATACTTGCGTAACCAGACAGGGTGTATTTTCGTTGTTATACAAACTTTCACTTAGATTAGCCCAGAGCTCCATACGTACAATATATTATCGACACACAATTTGTGGTAGACAAATCCAGATTGTGTGGTACATATAGTGCCATTACATTAAGGCTATCTCTAAGGAACCTTAACCATGTTGCCAAAAACACTGTATGAATCCAAACCGCTATTGTTCGGTTTTGGCGGGATCATTGTAGCGGGGCTGGTCGATAGTTCACTGGCATGGGCCGCTGCGAGCCTGTTATGGATTGCGTCAATGTTCATACTATACAAACGCTATAAGGCGCGCGAATAAATATTTACCCATACAAAAAAAGCCCGCGACTATCGCGGGCTTTTTTAATGGCATAAATAAAACAATCTTCCATTATTCCGGCTCGACCTCATTGGCAATACCGTCTGCGGATACATCGTCTTCAATCTTTACCGTATCGCCCGCAATCAGGTTCGCAAAGAACTGGCTATTTGATTGCGACTGCTCGTTCTGGTCTGAAAAATTGGTTGTGATATCCAAAACATATTGAATACCCAGTACCGTTATGGTGCCTCCACCACTTAGCGGCCCATCAACCGGACCTTGTATCAAGTCATTATCCAGGCTGTTTCGTTTCACCTGCGATGCAATCACGTTATCTGCACTGTCCTGATAACCTTCTATTTCGAGAAAAGCTACTCCTGCAACGATTCCTGATAATGTTAATCCATCCTTGAAACTGGTCTTGTTATCGACCAGTACCGGCACCGTGCCTGTATAATAACCCATCGTGATGGTGCTGCCCGAAACATCGGAAACCGTGGCATGCAATATGATTTTGCCACTGCGCGCCTCGACATCTGTAGCCACCAATATACCATTAACAATGTCGCCCTCGACCTCGATCTTGACGCCATTGGCCAGCACCAGGTTAGAGGGCTCAAGGCTGGCACTGGATGCATCCACTAACTGACCGGCCACCTTGAAACTGCTGAGGCCGCCATACTCGGTAACAATCCCTTCCAGACTCACGCCATTAAGGTCACTACCCAGACCATCGTCATCC
>DRJJ01000004.1 GCA_011052255.1 Gammaproteobacteria bacterium
GGGCTGCATGCGGCCATCGTATTACTGAAAGACGTACAAGGCTTTACCGAAAAAAGAACGGCAGGCAAGACCGGTGTGAGTTTTGAAAAATGTGCCACAGTGCTGGACTTGTTTGTACGCGGTTTGTCCGGGCGTAAACGTAGGCTTGATACCGCCGATAAAACAGTTACCGATACTGAAACCCTGTTTCTGCCAGAAACTATCAGCCTGCTTGAATCAACCGAACAAAACTTCGAGTTATATAAACTCATGGCCGTATTTCAGTGGGCTCAGATCTGGTACGGCAGCTTTCGGCTTGATTTGCTCGAACACCTGTCTGCGTATGAGGATGTAAAAAAAGCAACGCAGTTGTTTCATCGTCTGGAAACCATACGCCTGCAAGCGATAATCAAACTGGAACTACCCGGTCTGCATCGAAGTATGGAAGCGATACTGTCACAAACCGGCGAAACACTCATCCCGGATGGCTGGCAGGATTGCACGGCAGAACTACTTGAAACTAATATAAGCAACGAGCCGAGTGTAGAAAGCAGCCTGAGCATACTTGCAACACTCTACCCTGCAGACGTGCCGCCGGCCTTGTGTTTTCAGGGAGAACTGGATCTTGAGCAGGTTGAACAAACCAGAAAAGCACGGTTACTGCGCGAAAAAAATATGTTCAGAAAAATACTGGCGTCTATGGAGAGCGAAAAAGAACAGAAACCCGATCAGGCTTCCGATCAGGAAGAGCAGGCATCGCCGGACGAAGGCTCAGAATTTAAACTGCTTATCAAGGATAACGATGACGAGAACCCTGTCTATGAACTCAGCCTGGATGGTAAACCGGTTGCACCACCCGATGAGGCACAAGGCCTGATTGCATCAATCATGCAGGACCTGGGAGAAATCCCGCCAGAATACCTGGTGGCAGCCGGGCCCGGTGCCTACAACAAAAACCAGTCGAACGAAGCAGAGAGTGGTCAGGATGTCTGGAAAGGCACGTATCATGAAGAAGGCGCGTTTCTGTATAACGAATGGGATTACAAACGTCAGCAGTTTCGTAAAAACTGGTGTGTGCTGCGTGAGATGGATGGAAAAACACAGTCGGCCGAATTTGTAGATGAAACCCTGCTTAAATACAAAGGGCTGTCGCACAGTATCCGCCGTACATTCGAGATCCTGCGCGGTGAACCCAGCATATTAAAAAGACAGCCCTATGGCGATGATATCGATATCGATGCACTGGTAGAGGCACATGCCGATGTATCGGTAGGCATGGAAATGACAGACCGGCTGTTTACGCGCAAACAAAAGCTTGATCGCAACATTGCAGTCATGCTTATGGTAGACATGAGTGGCTCCACCAAGGGCTGGATTAATGATGCCGAAAGGGAGTCGTTAATCCTGTTGTGTGAGGCGCTGGAAATATTGGGTGATCGTTATGCGATTTACGGTTTTTCCGGTATGACGCGCAAGCGCTGTGAGTTATATCGAATCAAAAGGTTTGATGAAAAATATAATGAGCAGGTGCAGATGCGCATCAGCGGCATAGCACCCAAAGACTATACGCGTATGGGCGTAACCATTCGGCATCTAAGTAAAATGTTGAACGAGGTCGAGGCGCGTACCAAGTTACTGGTGACCCTGTCGGATGGCAAACCGGATGACTTCGATGGCTATCGGGGTGAATACGGAATAGAGGATACACGCAAGGCCCTGATCGAGGCCAGGCAAATGGGCATTCATCCTTTCTGTATAACCATTGATACAGAGGGTGCTGATTATCTCCCGCATATGTACGGCGCAGTGAATTATACTGTGATAGATGACGTGCGAAAATTACCGCTGAAGGTTTCAGATATATACCGGCAACTGACCAGCTGATGTTCGGTCCTCATGACTGATGCTTGTGCGCCTGTATGCAAATAGCACAGTAATCCATTATCGCTGCATAGTCCTGCAGCGCATCCTTGTTACGGGCATCCCAGTTACTGAGAACAATAGCACCTAATATTGTTCCATCGAACTCAATAGAACGGACAAACAAGGTGTTTACTTCCGGGTAACCGGCGGGCAGGCCGGTGTTACCCAGGGCAGTGTCCTTGTCCAGTATCGTCGTTTCAATGTGATAAAGCGCGTGCCCGATGGTGCTGTCTTTATCAGGGCTGGAATACTGGGCGCTCAGGTAAGATGACGACGATAGCATATCATTGGCCAGCAGAAAGGCCAGCGTATAGGCGCTGCGCCCAGGGCCAGCGCCCAGCTCAAGTATCATACCGTGCTGGCTCTGGCTAAGCTTTAATAGCTGTGCAAGACATTGATGCATATTCGCATGCAGGCTGGCATTTGGCCCTGCCCTGGTCAGTATCTCCAGTATGGGTTGTGCACACTGTTTATGCCGGTTTAATTTTGCGTCGTCAGCATCTGTGCCATCATGAGAAATGCGGGTATTGTGATGCCGTTTACGATAAGCGAGAAAGGCAGACAGGATAGAAAACATAATAAGGAAAGCAATTGTCCAGAGCTGACTACTGGAAATAACATTGTTGAGCATGGCGGGTGTATCGCTCTGTGGTAGTGCAATCACATTCCACAAGGCCCCTTGAACGGGGCTGCTGGCAAGAATTTCGTTTTGTTCCTGGCCGGTCAGTCTGGGGTTTACCCCCAGATGCTGACGGCTCCCGCTGGATGTAACCTCGATCAGCTTGCCATTTTCGCTATTGGTTATAAGATAGCGCTGCCCAACGATTTGTTGCTGGAGCAGAACCTGGCTGAATATCTCGGCATAAAAACTGACAAACAGGATGGCTGGCGTGTTCTTGTTTATCATGACACGGGTCATGATATCGATGTGGTAGCCATCCGAATTCGGATGTACCACGGCTGGTGGGGCAATGCCCGTGTTGCTGAAATTCTTGATATCAGTCAGGCAAATATCACCGATGAACCCATCAAAATTGTCCAGTAGTAGTTCGCCATTTTGTGCGGCCAGCGTTACGGTAAACGAGCGGGGGAACTGTTGTGCAACAATATTTTTAAGTTTTGTCTGTAGATCAATATTGTCGGGCTTCGAATATAATTTCTGTAGCAGGGATTTATTTCCCTGTGCCAGCAGGTTAACAGAGCGACGGAGTGCGCCGAGTTGATAGGAGATATTGCTGGCTGCAGCTGTAGTAACCAGGCTTGCAATTTTCCTGTTTTCCAGTTGCACATGGTTATATTGCTGGTATGTAGTGAGTAAAGTAAGTATAAAAAAACTGAGTAAGATAACAGCAGACAGCCATGCCTGCGAGTTATCTTCTACGTTTATTGTTGGCAGGCTATTGTAATTGCTGCTATTGATTCTTGTTTCACCTGTATGCCACGTGCTTACACTTTAAACTATAGGACAGCCGCTTGATGCTGTCATTACTTCAACAATAAAAAAAGAGCATTGTTGCCGCGTCGTATGTTTAGCAGCAGGGACTGACTGTTCACAGCAATCCTGGTCAGTGCTTTGATGGTGTTTACCGGTTTTCGATTAATAGTGGTGATGACGTCACCCTCACGTAAGCCGGCATTCCAGGCCGGGCTACCCGTACTGATCTCGGTGATCATAATACCGTTCAGGTCGGCGCCCTCTGGAATTTCTCCAAGTATCGCGCCACGTAAACGCGCATGTATTTTCTCTGCCTTGATACGAGACAGAACCGGTTCTGTGATAATCGCCGTTAGTTGCAGTGAATTACCACTGCGTAAAATTTCAATATTCACTTCCTGTTCAACGCGTAGCAGGCCAATCGCATTGCGCATCGTGGCGGCGCTTACAACCGGGCGCTTGTTAATGTTCAGAATAATATCACCCGTGCGGATACCGGCATGGTGTGCAGACAGGCCATCCACCACACGCGTAACCACTACACCTCTGCGGGTTTCCAGGCCAAAGGCCCGGGCTAGATCCTCGTTAATATCCTGCACACTGAGCCCGAGCAATCCACGTTTGATTTCGCCATATTCAATCAATTGTTCCATCAGCGATTTGACCATATTCGCCGGTATAGCAAAGCCTATACCGATATTACCGCCGCTACGTGACAGAATGGCCGTGTTGATGCCCACCAGTTCACCGCGCAGATTGACCAGCGCACCACCGGAGTTACCGGGGTTAATGGAGGCATCAGTCTGTATAAAATCCTCATAACCTTCGATACCCAGGCCGGAACGACGCAAACCACTTATAATGCCAGAGGTAACCGATTGCCCCAGACCAAATGGATTGCCGATCGCAATCACAAAATCGCCTACCTGTAGCGAGTCAGAATCCGTCATGGGTAATGCGTTAAGCCGGTCGGCCTTGATCTGGATAATGGCGACATCGGTGTCTTTGTCGCGCCCGATCAGTTTGGCAACCATCTGGCGGCCATCATGCAGTGTGACGGTAATTTTGTCGGCTTTGTCGATTACATGGCTGTTGGTGATGATATAGCCCTTATCCGCATCAACTATCACACCGGAACCGAGGCTTTGAGTGCGTTTCTCGCGTCTACGTTCTGGCATCCCGAAGAACCGGCGTAAGATCGGGTCATCAAAAAAGGGGTCGCGCGCAATACGTACACGTGATTCGCTGGCTATATTTACCACCCCGGGTAACGCATTTTTGAGCATGGGGGCCAGTGTAGGCAGGTTATGACCATTAACCGATACCGGCAAACTGGCGCTGGCGGTAAAAGGCCCTGACAGGCCCAGTATCAGAAAAATGGCGCCAATTCGGTTACGGTAATGCATCTGGATTCCTTCAATACTATATAAGAGGGGTCAGCCAATAATATACAAAGTCTTGCGGGGGACAGCAAACCGCCACTCCCGGCTAATCAGCCGAGAGTGGCGCAATAACCCCCCTCCCTTCCTTATTAACCATTCACCTTGATCTTACGCGGCAGCACTTTGTCGTGTTTCGGAATCAGCACCTCCAGCACCCCGTTCTTGCTGTTTGCAGTAATCTTGTCTGACTCTGCCGTATCCGGCAGGGTAAAACGACGCAGGAAGGAACCACGCACACGTTCCACGCGTTTATAGCCTTTGCGTTCCTCAACATTGTCCGAATGACGTTCACCGCTAATGGTCAGCACGCCGGCCTCCATATGGATATCGATTGTATCCGGATCAACACCCGGTACATCGGCGTGAATCACAAAGCAGTCGTCTTCTTCCTTAACGTCTACAGCGGGTACCCAGTCGCTGGCTACCAGGTTGCCGTTTTCATCCGGGTTGTACAGGTTTTTGTCAAAAACCTGATTCCAGTCACGTGAAAGCTGGTTGAATAGATTCAGTGGTTCATAACGTATCATGCTCATTGTCGTATCTCCTGTTGTTGATACTCCGTTGAGTTGGTAACGGCGGAGTACAAGTAAGTTTTACTCATACTAGCCAACATGGAGGCAGGTGTTTTTGATTTCAAGGCCGGAAAATAGCAGGGTTATTAGGGACTCATAATATATGTTTTTGGGGACTATCAACCACTATATATTGTATGTGCAAGATTTAGTGGCTACTATAAATGCTATCTATATGAAAAGATTAAAAAATCTTAATGTCAATATAAGTATATGTTTTTATTAAACTACTTAATATCATCTTGAGGTCGAAAAGCGCTTGACAGGCAGGCCATTGCGTCCTATCTTTTACCCCCATAATACTACATCTAGTGTTTTCATTTATTTTTAGGATTTTGCCAGATAAGCCGCCGAACGGGACCTTTCCCGGTCAGGTACTTATCGGTTTATATAATAATTATTCTGTCGGAGGAATACAGGTTCATGAAGCCAGCCTATCTGAAATCTGTTGCATCAAGCGTTACCGAAATCACCTTTCAACCCGCCTCAATGGACATCTGGGACAAGAAATACCGTCTCAAAAGCAAAGATGGCGACCCGGTTGATCAGGATATGGATGGCACCTATACACGTGTCGCCCGAGCTTTGGCCGATGTGGAGCAGACACCGGAACTGCGCGAACACTGGCTTGAGCAATTCACCTGGGCCCTGCGCCGTGGCGTGATACCGGCCGGACGCATTACCTCCAATGCCGGTGCGCAGCAGCACAAACCCGCTACCTCCACCATCAATTGCACCGTGTCCGGCATCGTCCATGATTCGATGAACGACATCCTCAACAAGGTGCACGAGGCCGGTTTAACCCTCAAGGCAGGTTGTGGCATCGGTTATGAGTTTTCCACCCTGCGCCCGAAAGGCGCCTACGTCTCCGGAGCCGGTGCCTATACCTCCGGGCCGCTGTCGTTCATGGATATCTACGACAAAATGTGTTTCACCGTCTCCAGTGCCGGCGGACGCCGCGGCGCACAAATGGCCACCTTTGATGTGGGCCACCCGGATGTAGTTGATTTTATACGTGCCAAACGCGAAGCCGGACGCTTGCGCCAGTTTAACCTGTCACTACTGATTACCGATGAATTCATGAACGCAGTAGAGCAGGAAGGCGACTGGCAGCTGGCCTTTCCGATAGACGCGAAAGAAGTCGAACAAGGTGAAATAGACCTGGAAGATAACGAAAAAGTCACCTGGCGTGAATGGCCCTACCAGAGTGGTTATGTCAGCAACGATCAAGGGCTGGTCGCCTGTCGTATCTACAAAACCATGCCGGCACGTCGGCTGTGGGACGTGATTATGTCGTCTACCTACGACTTTGCCGAACCGGGTTTTATCCTGATCGACAAGGTTAACGACCTGAATAATAACTGGTTCTGTGAAGATATTCGTGCGACCAATCCCTGCGTTACCGCCGACACCTGGGTGCAAACAAACAATGGCCCGCAACGGGTAAGCAGCCTGATCGGTACACCCTTTACTGCGCTGGTAGACGGCCAGTCACACACCTCGGGTGATCAAGGCTTCTTTAAAACCGCCACCAAAGCAGTTGTGCGTATACAAACGACAGAAGGTTATCAGTTACGTTTAACACATGATCATCGTGTTAAACGTGTAACACATTTTAGCCGTTATCAGACAGAAACACAGTGGTGTGCGGCCAGTGAGCTTAAAACCGGTGATCGCGTGTTACTGAATGACCATCGCACAAACACTCAATGGCAAGGTGAATACAGCAAAGCGCAGGGCTACTTGCTGGGTTTGCTGGTAGGTGATGGCACCTTGAAAAAAGACGCGGCTGTGCTGTCTGTGTGGAAGCCCGCTGCAGTAGCAAATGGTGTTACTGCAATATTAACGGGTGGTGTCGAGGCGGTAATGGCTGAGGCATTACATGCAGCAGAAACCCTGCCGCATCGCAGTGATTTTCAGGGTTGGTCAGAAGTATCCGGCCGTAATGAATATCGCCTGAAACTGTCAGCCTTACATCAGCTGGCCGGTGAAGTGGGCATGCAGGCAGGTGATAAAGCGATTACCGCCCGAATCGAAAAAGCATCCAGTGAATTTTATCTGGGATTCCTGAGAGGCTTCTTCGATGCAGACGGTTCAGTACAAGGTACACAGGCAAAAGGTGTGAGTGTACGCCTGGCGCAGTCGGACTTACCGCGATTGGAAGCGGTTCAACGTATGTTGCTGCGTTTGGGTATTGTTTCGCAGATATATAAAAACCGTCGTCCGGCATCAACCAGCATGCTACCTGACGGCAAAGGCGGCATGGCCGAATATAAAACCAGGGCACAGCATGAACTTGTTATTAGCGGTGAAAACCTGATGCAGTTCAGTGAAAAAGTCGGTTTTGCCGATACCGATAAAATGCAACGCCTGCAGCAGTGTTTGGCTGGCTACCAACGCAAACTCAATCGTGAGCGTTTTGTTGCACGTGTAGAATCGGTTAAAGAAGATGGCATAGAAGATGTGTACGACGTGCAAATACCGGGTATTAACACCTTTGATGCCAATGGCCTGCATGCACATAACTGTGGCGAACAGCCCTTGCCACCTTACGGTTCCTGTCTGCTGGGCTCAGTCAATCTGACTCGCTTTGTAGATCGCCCGTTCACCGAAAAGGCCAGCTTTAACTGGGAAGACTACCGCAAGACCGTGCATATCTTCACCCGCATGCTCGATAACGTAGTCGAAATTAACGGCCTGCCACTTGAAAAACAGCGCCATGAAATTGAACACAAGCGCCGTCATGGCATGGGCTTCCTGGGTCTGGGATCTACCCTGACCATGATGCGCATGAAATACGGCTCACGCGCGTCGCTGGAGTTTACCGAAAAAGTCAGCCAGGAAATGGCCGTAGAAGGCTGGCGAGAAGCACTGGAGCTGGCAAAAGAAAAAGGTCCGGCACCGATCATGAACGACGAGTTTGAAGTCACGGCCGCAATGCTGCGCAAACGCCCGGAAATGGCAAAAGAGGGATACGAGCTGGGTGACAAGGTCAAAGGCAAGGTACTGCATGCGCGTTACAGTCGCTATATGCAAAAGGTCGCCAGCGTAGACCCGCAACTGGTCAAAGACCTGGAAGAAACCGGTGCCCGATTCACCCACCATAGCTCTATAGCACCAACCGGCACTATCTCACTATCGTTGGCCAATAACGCCAGTAACGGTATCGAACCAAGCTTTGCCCACCACTATTCACGCAACGTAATCCGTGAAGGCAAAAAAACCAAGGAAAAAGTCAGCGTCTACTCGTTTGAGCTGCTGGCCTATCGTGAAATGATTAACCCGGATGCCATGCCACTGAGTGAAGAGCCTGAGACAAAGCTACCAGATTACTTCATCACCGCCGAGGATGTCACACCACGTGAACACGTAGATGTACAGGCCGCCGCACAGAAGTGGATCGACTCCAGTATCTCGAAAACAGCCAACGTGCCCACCAGCTTCCCGTATGAAGATTTCAAGGATATCTATCAATACGCCTACAAGCAGGGCCTGAAAGGTTGCACCACCTTCCGCTTTAACCCGGAGGCCTTCCAGGGCGTACTGGTAAAAGAAGAAGACCTGGAAAACACCATCTACCGCTTCACCCTGGAAGACGGCTCAGTAGTCGAACTCAAAGGCAACGAAGAAGTCGAATATGATGGTGAAATGCATACAGCCGCTAACCTGTATGACGCACTGAAAGAAGGCTATTACGGCAAGTTTTAATCGCCCCGTATAAAACTACAACAGCAAACAATCAGTTAAACTAAAATCAGAACAGGCCAGGCCGCACCATAGCGGCCGGCACGGAGAACAAGCATGACAGTCAAGATAGGCAAAAAAATTGTAGATTACGGCATCGCCACACCGGAAGATGAAACCGATAAAGAGGCAACGGCGGCACAGTCTGAGCAGGCAAAACAGGAAGAAGAAAGCAGCAAGGTCGTACACATATCCGAAAAGCTCGAACGCCCGGAGATGCTGATCGGTTCTACCTATAAAGTAAAAACTCCGTTGTCAGAACACGCGCTATACATAACGATTAACGACGTTATCCTGAACCAGGGCACTAAATATGAAATCAGGCGCCCGTTCGAGATATTCATCAACTCGAAAAACATGGACCATTTCCAGTGGATAGTCGCACTCACCAGAATTATCTCCGCCGTATTCAGAAAAGGTGGTGACGTTACTTTCCTGGTGGAAGAACTACGCTCCGTATTTGACCCGCGCGGCGGCTACTTTAAAAGGGGCGGAAAATACATGCCCTCACTGGTAGCCGAAATTGGTGACGCGATAGAATGCCACTTGCGTATGATCGGCCTGTTGAAGGATGATGGCCTGGATGAGCATCAATTGAAGCTGGTTGAAGAAAAGCGCGCGCAGTATGAGACTATGCTGGGTAAGCATGATGAAAAAAATGATAGTGAATTTCCGGATGGCGCACAGTTGTGTGGCAAGTGTAATACCAAGGCGACGATTATGATGGATGGGTGTATGACTTGTTTGAATTGTGGGGATTCTAAGTGTGGGTAGGGGTGTCAATCTTTACACTTCTTATGAAATGTACATTAAAGAATACCTCAGTCAGCCCCGGTTTATAACCGGCTAACCTGGCTGAAGTTAGGGGTGCATGGTCGGAACCGAACTATCCTGCGGGACGCGAGGACAACCGATGCGTGGTACCACATCCCGCTGTTGGCACTGGTACTGCTAACACCAATCCACTTTGTGGGACTGCAATCCCACTTTGTGGCGTCCATGGCCTTGGACGTTAAGCTCATGGTTAATGCCTTGAGCCGGCTCAGGGTTCCTAGTCGGAGAACATTATGTTCACCTTTAATAACTCTGTTGTTGAGGTAACAGTTGATGTTGCGGATATTTTGCGAGCCTTGGCTTACCTGATTTCCGCTATAATTTTCTGTAGTCTCTAAATGCTAGGGTAGCTCACGCTACCCTAGTGCTTTTTAATTTGTTGTGCGTAGCATTAAATTCTCTAAATAGACTAGGTTAGAACGTGATACTTGAAAATACTAGAAATGGCTCCTCTATGACACGACTTAATTACTAATGTTAGGCCTATATGGAATACAGTGATTATCTCGAAAAGACAGATTGTTACGCGACTGGTGAAGTTGCGAAATCTTGCTTATCTTCATTATTTAAATGCTTTGAAGCTAATAATGTAAACCTTAGTTCTTTACCAAAGTTTAATTCATCTGTAGCGCTTAGAAAAGGCCTTCCGTTAACATATTTTGACCAAACAGTTTTTCGCTGTGAGTTATTCTCAAAATTTTGTAAGGGATATTTAAAAAACAAAAAATTTAACGACAATGATTTTGCCGAGATATCATCTGCAGCACTGCTGATTGTACTGAAAGCAAGGGATATTGAGCCAGTTAAACGCACATCTAAAAAAAGTTATGATTTCGACGTTGCTTGGGACGAAGATGTAATTGAAGTTGAAGTAACTCGGGCCAAAGAAAAAAATTCATGGAGCTGTAGGGTGAAGCAAGCACAGGAAATTGCAGATTTCGCCAACGGTTTAAAAAGAGAATTTAATATACACATTTACTTGCCAGTAATTTTATGTGGGATTGATAAATATAGATTGCGAAAATTGATTGCTTGTTTAGTTGAAGGGGAGCGAATTGAAGAAATCGGAAAATGGTTGTTATTTTCAGAAAAGCCATATGGTAATCCACAGGTATTTCATGAACATAAAAAAGACGGCAATCGACCTGAGTGGTGGCCGAAAAATTCAGTTAATGGATTAACTATGTCTGGTATGGTTGCCGTAGTGAATCAGGTAGAGCCAATACCGAGATCATACGTCAGTTTTTCGTGGCCTTTTCATGGCTATATTAATAGAGCTAAGAAAAAAGCTACAAATTTTCAAGGAAGCAGGACTAAGCCATATTTGCTAATACTTGATGCAACCGAGTTGATAAATCCTTTTGGAGATTTAAATCGCAATTTTGATCATTATTTTAAAGAGTGGAAACACGTAACAGCAGTGCTTGTTTATAAGAATTAGAAAGAATTAGGGTCAGACTCGAATTAATTAACAAAAACTGTTAAGTTAATGATTAATAGAGACACGCACCACAACTATGATCATTCATTGAATATCATCAATCCCCCGATCCTTTTCCCAAATATCCATATAAGTTGTTGTAAATAGTGAGAACTTTTAAGTTTTCTTTGCGATTGTTGCAATATATATAAAATCCATTGACATTTGGATATATGAGATCTATGCTTTGCTAGCAAAGCATAGATCTCATATATCCAAGGGCGATAGTTTTACGTGTAAATTTGGTTTCGGTATTATCTTGATTTCACCAGCCATCTCCTCTATGCTTGCTAGCAAGCATAGAGGAGATGGCTGGTGAACTTAACTAACTTAGCCTTTAGATATTAAATGCCCTGTCCAACCAATACAGAAATACAGAAGGGAGAGCCTTTTTTTGAGAAGGTTCTTGCTGGGTTTTCTGCGAAATTTTCATCACTATCACCTGGTATATCTAATACCAGTTGTATATCTAAATCCCTTCTCGTAAAGCACTTGATTTCTATTAGAGATGAGCTTGAATTCCCCGGATATAGACGGATATCAGGAAAAAGAATTCTTCTTCATCTAGTGCGTTCAAAAATAGTTCATTCAATAACGACACTAGACCCCAAGTCCGGGCAGGCACAAGATAAATTCTACTTATTGGGCTTCACATCAAATGAAAGCATGGTTGATCCGATAGAGCTGTTGCAGGCACTTGTGCCCGAGGGCGTTATTTGTTATTTCACTGCGCTTGAATTTTATGGACTAACGACTCAAATTCCGGGTCATCATCATGTGGCAAAATTAATTAAGAGTCCATTAACGGCGGTGAGTAAAGGCGGAGATAGTAAGAAATATACAGGAAAGAATCGGTTGTTTGATCCACTCGGGAACAAAAAATTTATCTATGAAGATATACCATTTTATATAACTGCTAGAGCTGAAAACCTGGTTCCAGGAATTAAAGTGAGATTTCTTAACGAAAAAATAAAATTTCGCATAACAACTCTTGAGCAAACACTCATTGATACATTGCACAAACCACTTAGCTGTGGTGGATCTTCCGTGGTTTTTGAAGCGTGGCAAAATGCTAAAGTAAAAATTAAAAACGATGCTTTTCTTGAGTGTTTGCAAAAGATAAACAGTATTCCACTATCCAGCAGGGTTGGGTATATGTTGCACATTATGAATTATACTATTAAAGGTGACTTGTCCGATTATCTCAACTCAGTAAAGAATTCAATAAATAAAGATAAACCAGAACTAGCAACCTCGTTGCTTCCTGGCTTTGATTACCATCAGATCAACCAGGAATGGTTTGTTAGGGTTCCTTGAAGTTGGATATTGTAACTGCCAATAGCTGGAAGAACAAAGTGTTGGATATTGTTTTTGAAGCGCTGGCAGAAAGTGATGTCGTAGTGGACTGCCTTGTTTTTAAAGGTGCTCGTGTATTAAATAAAAGGCTACGTACTTATAGTAGGCAATCCCTGGATATAGATGCAAATATGCTCACAGAATTTGTTAAAAAGCATGAAAGTTATTCAGAACTAAGAGATATTCTAGGAATGGAGATTGAGGAAGCAATAAATAATTATTTTGAAAAGCAAGATCCAGTAGTTTTTACATTAGATAAAATAAAGATAATAAAAAAGCCACATAATGATCATAAATTGGGTCGGGATGCATTTGAGGTAATTATTTCAGTGAAAGATTTATCCAGAGCTAATGTACGTGGATTACCCAATCTAAAAATCGATATTGCAGCACCGGAAGAGCTTGGGAAAGCATCTATTTCATCGCTTGATGTTGGTTGTGGTACAGTAAAAGCATATACATTAGAAAGAATCGCGGGTGAAAAGCTTAGAGCGTTCTTGAGTAGTTTACCTGCATATAGAAAGAAAGTAAGTAAACCTGGTAAAGCGATAAGAGCAAAAGATATCTATGATATTGCCCGTATACTTGAACAATACCCAATTTCAACAAAAATGTTTTGGGGTAAGGTAGGGAAAGAATTTAGGAGGGCATGTAAGTCAAGATACATAGATTGTCTAGGGAAAGATACATTTGAAGAGGATGTATTGATAACTAAAGGTACATACAACGCTGACCAGGCTATGTCTGAAGATATTTCTTTTGATGAGGCGTGGGAGTCTTTGCAAGAAATTATTACATATCTTGTGGAGAGTAAAATAATCCCATTTAGTTATTCGCTGCCTGGTAGTGAATAACAGTGCGGGTAAGAAGGGGCGTAGGGCCAGGTCGAGCCTGTAAATTAAATTGTGTAACTGCTCATTAATTAATACCCTATCCTATAGGTGAATTAATAATGAGCATAGTTATGGACGAGAAAGAGATGAGATCGCTGTACGTTAAGCAATGACGTGGTTGTTTATGCGCTTACTACGCTACGCTCCAGCTTGCCACAAAAGGTGCGTTGGAATGTGGCCAGCTGAACTTTAACGTTGAGGCTGTAGAAAAAGCCTAAAAACAACCTACATATAAGGTATAATGCATTAACACAACAAGAAGAGGTGTCGATGCCAAAATTCATCCCCTATAATCCAAACCAAAACAGAATGGTGGTTGTTAACTACGCCGATCAACTGCAACCCGGCACCTTCGAACACGCCATACACTTTCTCATCGTACACAAACTTGATTTAACGATCTTCCATCCCGCCTTTAATAACGATGACACCGGTCGACCGGCTTATGATCCCGCCA
>DRJJ01000005.1 GCA_011052255.1 Gammaproteobacteria bacterium
ATACCGGAGCAGTTTAATTAAATCAGTGCTTGTGTTGCTTACTACACGAAGCTACTAATGTGTACGTTGATTAGCCGACATACTGTATACAGACACGCTGTGAATACATCCCTGTACACTCGGCGGCAGCATCCCTGCTGCCGACGGTCTGTATACAGTATGTCGGCTAATCAACGTACGCTTTAATAACTATCAGGAACTAGATTATGGAATGGGAAGTTGTTATTGGTCTGGAGATTCATGCCCAGCTGGCTACCCGCAGCAAGATTTTCAGTGCCGCCTCGACCGCCTATGGCGCCGAGCCGAATACCCAGGCCTGTGCGGTCGACCTCGGTCTGCCGGGTGTGCTGCCAGTGCTCAATGAGCAGGCTGTCACGATGGCAGTACGCTTTGGGCTGGCGGTAGGTGCTGAGGTCACGCACCGTTCGGTGTTTGCGCGTAAAAATTATTTCTATCCTGATTTACCCAAGGGCTACCAGATCAGCCAGTTTGAACTGCCGATAGTCGGCCCGGGTACGATTGAAATTGAACTTGAGGACGGTAGCACCAAAATCGTGGGTATCACCCGTGCGCACCTGGAAGAGGATGCGGGCAAGTCATTGCATGAGGACTTTGCGGGTATGACCGGCGTTGACCTGAACCGTGCCGGCACACCGCTGCTGGAAATCGTGTCAGAACCCGATATGCGCTCACCTGCCGAGGCGGTGGCGTACATGAAAAAAATTCGTTCACTGGTGCGCTATATTGAAATCTGTGATGGCAATATGCAGGAAGGCTCATTCCGTTGTGATGCCAATGTATCGATGCGCCCGAAAGGTCAGGAAGAATACGGAACCCGTGCCGAGCTGAAAAATATCAACTCGTTTCGTTTTGTTGAGAAAGCCATCAAGCTCGAAATGGAACGCCAGGTCGATATACTCGAAAGTGGCGGTAAGGTTAAGCAGGAAACACGCCTGTATGACTCGGTCAAAAACGAAACCCGTTCGATGCGCAGCAAGGAAGAGGCCAACGATTATCGCTACTTCCCGGACCCGGACCTGTTGCCTGTAGTGCTGGACGATACGTTTCTGGAGCAGGTGCGCAAGACCTTGCCCGAGTTGCCAGACGAGAAGAAGCATCGCTTTATGCAGGAACATGGGCTGAGTGCCTATGATGCTGGTGTACTGACCTCCAGCCGCGAGCTGGCCAGTTACTATGAAGAGGCATTACAGGCAGCCGGAGACGATACTAAACTGGTGGCTAACTGGGTCAGTGGTGAACTGGCAGCGATGCTAAACAAGGAAGCTGTTGAAATTACCGACAGCCCGGTCAGTGCGGCGATGCTCGGTGGCATGGTCAAGCGCATTGCTGATAACACCATTTCCGGAAAGATAGCCAAATCGGTATTCGAGGCCATGTGGAATGGTGAGGGTGATGCCGACACCGTCATTGAAAACAAGGGCTTGAAGCAAATTACTGATAGCGGTGCCATTGAAAAAATTATCAACGAGGTGATCGCAGCCAATCCTGCCCAGGTCGAGCAAATACGGGCCGGTAAAGACAAACTGATGGGCTTTTTTGTCGGACAGGTGATGAAGGCCACTCAGGGAAAAGCCAACCCGGGTCAGGTAAACTCCCTATTGCGCGACAAGCTCAAGCAGCAGTAGAATTGACCTTATAAAAAATAGCACTACTGTATCTTCTCTCCTTCAGGGAGAGGGAATTGCAGCGATTGTCGCATTGCACGTAATAAATAATATGGAGGTTGTATCATGAAACGGTTGCTTTGGCTGGCTCTAACCTTATTTATCATCTCGCCTGTTGCGCAGGCAGAATACGTGGCCTATGCGGTCATTGATGGTAATAAAAAACCCCTTCCTGAACGTATCGACGAAATTCCTGCCGAGGACCTGATCAAGGTCGAATGGGGCAAATACAACGGTAATAAATCACGCGTGGGTGTGATGAAGGTTGATAATAAAACCTCATCCCGCACAGTTGTCATCAATAGTTCGCACCGGGGCCATGGGCTTTACGGCGGCCTCTATGGCGGCAGTGGTACGACAGAATACAGTGTAGGCGGCTCGGGTGTGCCCGTTGAAGGGATTGATGCAATACTGACCGATACCCTGCATCGCAGTGGCCGTTTCCGGGTGGTTGAACGCACAGCCCTGAATAAAACCTTCGCCGAACAGGATCTGGTCAATACCGGCCGTATCAGCAGACCCTCCGGTGCCCGTACCGGCAAGACTTTGGGTGCGCAGTATTTAATTCAGGCCGTAGTCACCAGCTATGAACCGAACTTTTCAGGTAACAGTATTGGTGCCGGTGGTCTGGTAAGCGGTTTTCTGGGTGGTCTGTCGGTCAGTTCCAAGAAATCCATGGTCGGTATGAACTTCCGCCTGATCGACGCCGAGACCAGTGAAATCGTTTATACCAAACAGGTGAGCGCTGTACTGGAAGAGTCGGGCATCGGCTTCGGTGGTCTGGGTTTCGGTGGTGGCGGTATTGGTGGCGGTTTCGTGAACTCCTATTCCAAAACACCTATTGGTCAGGCTGTTATCGCAGCGATCAACATGGGCGTGTACGACCTGATCAAGCAGGTGGGTGCTGAACCGGTAAAGGGTTCCGTGGTCAAGGCATCCAAGGGCAAGATTTATATCAATTTGGGCAAAGGCGTGGTTAAAACCGGCGATATACTGACCTTGCTGGCCGCAGGTGAAGCACTGATTGATCCGGAAACCGGCATCTCACTGGGTGGTGACGACGAAGAAATAGGCAACATCCAGGTGGTTTCAGTCAAGAAGAAATACGCCATTGCCAAAGCCGTTGGTAGTATAAATGGCAAGATACACAAAGGTGACAAAGTGCATGCGCACACGGCTCCATCTCATCTGGAATTCGGACCGGCATGGAAAACAGAAAGTATCTTTGGCGGTGACAGTTCGGATAACACCACAGCTGACTCAGGTGACGAAGACGCATTTGATGAATAGTATTATCGGATAGTCATCATGAGGGCGGGAGGCGAAGGTTTCCCGCCCTCTTTGTTTCTGGTAGAACATATTTGGTAAAACATGAAAGATTCTGATCAGCTAAGGCGGTTTCTGTTTGATGGCACCCGGGTCAGGGGTGAATGGGTGCGTCTGGATGCAAGCTGGCAAGCCGCGCTGGACCGGCATGATTATCCAGAACCTGTCGCGCGGTTACTGGGAGAATCGCTGGCGGCCGCGGCGTTGTTAAGCGCAACCATTAAATACAGCGGTGCATTGACCTTGCAGGTGCAGGGTAGCGGGCCGTTGACTTTACTGGTCGTACAGGTGAATGCTGAGCGCAGTTTGCGCGGTATGGCCGAGTGGAGTGATGAGGTACCGGATACCAGTCTGTATGAAATGTGCGGTGATGCGAGATTGGTGATTACGATAGAATCGAACAGCACGGGCGAGCGCTTTCAGAGCGTGGTTTCTGTGGGAAAGGGCAGTCTGGCGGAAGCGCTGGACAGCTATTTTAAACAATCAGAACAGCTACAGACTCGATTGTGGCTGGCGACGAACAAGCAGTACAGCACCGGCCTGCTGTTGCAGGAAATGCCGGAAACCGAAAAGGAAACCGGGTCTGAAGAGCACAGCTGGGAGCATCTGGTTCATCTGGCAGAAACTGTTACGGCACAGGAGCTGCTCGAGCTACCGATGACCGACGTACTGTATCGGCTATATCATCAAGAACAGGTGCGCCTGTTCGAACCTGAGCCGGTCAGTTTTCGCTGCAGCTGCTCACGCACCCGGGTGGCCGAGTCCCTGCGTAGTCTCGGGCAGGAAGAAATGACGGAGCTGATTGAAGAGCAGGGTGTGGTATCAATTGATTGTGGTTTCTGCAAACAGCATTATGAACTTGATCAGGTTGATATCGCGCAATTGTTTGCACCAGGTGCTACGCATGGCAGCTCAGGAACGACACACTGAATCGTGTATAAAACTATAAAGTGGTCGCAATGATAATACCTGTTTCCTGAGCATGCCTTATGATTGTTAAGCGTTTTTTTCGATCTTGAATAGCCTGCTACAGTCCGCATATTACACTTCTGTACATCAGCGCATGCGGGCTTGTCCATGATCTATCAAACGGCTGTGGACGGTCATGAGCGCTTACCCATTAATTTGGGAAACAATGCCGGCTAACATCCCGAGCCAGCCATTCAAGGTTCTGGCATATTAAGAAGATACTACCAGGCGCAGACCTTCGTTGTTTCGTTTAGACTAATAAAACCTCGCTCAATAACGGTGATACAATGCACCTTAAACAGAAAACTGGGAAACGATTCCCTGAAGTTCATTCGCCATGCGCGACAGATCCTGACTGGCAACTGATGTTTGCTCTGCACCAGCGGCGGTCTGATTGGCCATATCGTTAATCTGTACGATATTTTTATTGATTTCTTCGGATACCGCACCCTGCTCTTCTGCCGCACTGGAAATCTGGGCACTCATACTATTAATGCGTGCAACGGCTTCAGCAATGATCGAGAAGGCACTGCCGGATTCGGTAGCGTGTTTGACGGCAGAGTGCGCTTGTTCCCGGCTTTGCTCCATTACCTGTACCGCCTGACGGGAGCCGGTCTGGAGTTTCTCAATCATCTGATTGATCTCTTCTGTTGATTCCTGGGTGCGACCCGCAAGAGTGCGCACTTCATCGGCAACTACCGCAAAGCCTCGACCCTGTTCACCAGCGCGGGCAGCCTCAATAGCGGCATTCAGGGCAAGCAGATTGGTTTGTTCGGCAATGCCCTTGATCACAACCATCACAGAACTGATTTCTTCACTATGCTGTTCCAGCTCATGAATGGTTTGCGATGCATGCTCGATCTGTTCTGCCAGTTTATTGATTTGCTCGACAGCCTGTCCAACTACCCGGCTACCATTCTCGGTATGATCATTTGCCTCACTTGCAGCGCTGGCTGTATCGCTGATATTACCTGCGACTTCCTGTACCGTCGAGGTCATTTCATTCATGGCCGTGGCCACCTGTTCAGTTTCGCATCGCTGCTTCTGGATAATATCACTGGTCTGGGCGGTGACCGCCGACATTTCTTCCGAGGCAGTGGACAACTGCTCGGTTGTGCCCGAAATCTGCGAGAGCATATCCAGCAGTTTCTGGCGCATACCATTCATTGCGGTTAGCAGCTCACCCACCTCATCCGTGCTGTCCACTTCAATAGTCTGGGTGAGATCACCCGATGCCGTCACAATCGCCTTACGAATCGCCTTGACGATAAAGTTGGTGATAAACCAGCTCACCACGAGGCCAAAAATAACGCTTATCACAGCAATAATACTGAGCATGGAGGTGGCGGCAAGTTCATGTTCCTCGGCACGTTGAGCGCTTGCCTCGGTAAATTTCTCAATCTTGCCTAACAGGGATTCCAGCGCCTTATCCAGTTTTTCTTCTGCCTGCCCCACTTTCTCCGTCAGTTGCTCGGCGACATGTCCCTTGTTCCGTGTGAGTGCAACGAATGTACTGTGAGCCTCTTGCACATAGCTCTTGTGCTCTTGTTCAATATTTTTTAGCGCATTGTTCACCGACTCAAGCTCCTTGAGTACGTCAGCGGAGACGTCTTCCATGGCTGAAGCAGCCATCGTTTCTGCCTCACGAATCTCGGTCTTAATACGTTCCGTGCCTTCATCAAACGCCTTTACGGCTTTACGAAAACGAGCTACCGCCGTATCTTCCTGTTGCAAAATAACGCCATAATGCAGAGCACGTTCAAACTGAATTGCCTGTTCCAGTTGATGGGTGGTAATCGCCGTGAGTTTTTCCGTGAGCGGAATATCCTGTTCGGCAATGGCCGATAATTCATGGCCTATCTTGCCCATAGAGTAAATAGCGTATACTGAACTGATAATAAGCAGCGTCAGCAGGATACCTGCATTACCCATTAACTTGGCCTTTAATGATAAATTTTTCAGAAATGTTTTCACGATTATCTCCTTAATAACCTGAGTTTTACTCAGAGATCAGCATTGAACGCCAGTGCATACCCTGCACAGGGCGAGCGTTTTTGCCGATGAGTTTTGCAAACCGATTGACCTGTTGATTTGATACTTCCATCGGCGTCTTCATCACAAACCAGTTGACATTCTCGCTGCATGGCGGGGTGGTCAATGAACCACTGTAATGAAATACCTGATGATCTTGCGGCAACAAATTGGCTACGTTGACACTGACGCCCTGTATGACGTTAACTTCATTAATACTGTCAGAAACATTATCCAGTACCTTTTGCAGAGTGAGGTTCTGCCGGCCCCGTTTCAGTAGTACACTGACCACTGCCAGGTTGCCACTGGCGCTCTTGTGCACCAGGTGCATTTCCATGGCAAAATGCTCACCTTCCCGGGTATGCTCACTGGGCGTGTGGAAATGGAACTGGAGCAGCTTGTAGGGCACATCGCCCAGCATCAGTGTGCTGTTATAGGTCGGCTTTGTGTGCACAGGGTATGGCTTGCCGCCGATGCTTACCGATTCTTCTCCATTTACCGTGTCATAGTTGGCCTGGAGTGTATGGCCATTGTTTATAACCTGTAAAGGAATAGACTGATATTGAAAACGCAGGGGATATATGTCGGCAGACCTTTCGTTCTGAATGTCTACCGGTGACTGACGTTTGCCACTGCCGCACAGGGCAAACTCGTTAGAGATACCACCCCAGTTAGCAGGACCCGCTGACCCCGTATATCCCCAGTGAACGGCATGGCCGCCGTTTGCATGCTGTGTGGTAGCAAGGACATCTGTTGCCGGTATGATAGTGAATGCCAGCAACACTGGCATCAGAATGGTGCGCTTCAGATTAACGTTACTCAACTCATGTCCCCTTAATTGCTTGCTTTTTTTGATCTGGTCTCGCGGAATTATTATGTTTATCGACAGATGTCTAAAAGACTTTAGCGTCCCCGACAGGGTGCCTGTAATCCCTTCGTCTTCAGCTGGTGGAGTATTGGCAAAATGTCCAGACTATAAAGCAATGAATCAGGTATTTTTCATAATTACCACAATTATTATAGCGGAATATTGAATACGCAACAGGTGATAGGGCCGCTCTAGTGAAATTTTACCAAAACTCGAACTGCTACTGACTATTACTGGTAACTCACAGGTAACTGTCAACTTCAGTTATGGGCCTGTACATGGTCATGTACCAGTAAATCCCAGGGGGC
>DRJJ01000006.1 GCA_011052255.1 Gammaproteobacteria bacterium
GCGCGTCACCGTGAAGAAGCGCGTGACTATGCCGATCGAAATTTTATCCGCGTTGACTGGCCAACCGTGCTCTGGCAGGAGCTGATCGAAAAGGTCAGGGCCGGGCACGACCAGGGACGTTTCGAACGCATGTGCATCTCCATGATTACCCATCCACGTTCCAACGACGACACCATGACATTGCTTAAACAGTGGGTGGCCGCACTACCGCAGATACCGGTATCGATATTGTCTAACCCGACCACGATGAGTCGCGAAGACATACAGGCTCAGTATGATGCCGGTGCCGAGATTTATACCGTGGCACTGGATGCCGTGACCGCCCCTATCTTCGAGCGCACCCGTGGGCGCACGGTAGACAGCCCGCATCGATGGGGGCATTACTGGAAGGCCCTGGGCTGGGCGGCCGAGGTGTTTGGCCCCGAACGCTTTGGTGCGCACCTGATTTGTGGTATGGGTGAAACCGAGCAGGAGTTGCTGCAGGTGGCGCAGAAAGTACGCGATATGGGCGGCCATAATCATTTATTCGCCTTTTTTCCGGAGGCCGGCTCACTCATGGAAGACTGGCCAGCGGTTAACAGGGGGCAATGGCGGCGCGTACAACTGGCGCGTTATCTGATCGACTATCGCAACACATCAGTAACACAGATGCGGTTTAATGCGCAGGGGCGGTTGATAGATTTTGGCATTGCGGCATGCGAGCTTGATCAGCTTATCGATGCCGGCAAGGCATTTCAGACATCGGGCTGCCCAGGTAAATCAGATACTGAGATCTCAGCCTGCAATCGCCCCTATGGGGATTCACCGCCTTCCGATATCTGCTCATACCCCAACGCACTGGGCCGTCAGGATGTAGAATTGGTCAGGACGCAGATGCTCGATGAGGAGGTCTCCAGCTGCAGTTCATCCGTTATTGAATAAAAAAGCGCCAAAAACTGCATTCAGATGCCCCTGGAATCAGTCTGGACGCATGCATTTTACAATTGTTTTAAATTAATTTATTAGTATATATCCATGTATTTCAGGAGGTTAAATAGACATGGAAATAAGGCTATATTAGCCCGCGCCTTTAACACTATAAAAATTAACGAATTCATGTTGTTATGTAACAAAAGCTACCTTACGGTTTTAGTTGACATTTTGCAGAATGCCTGTAATGATTTGTTCAAGACGCTAAAAGGCGTTGCATTTTAACAACACTAGAAGGTGCGCCTTGCAACCTTCTTTCAGGAGTCAACATATGAAACCCATTTTTAGAAAGTCCCTGGTGGCTGCAGCAACAGCAATGCTGTTTGCCGCACCATTCAGCGCAAATGCGACCAATGGTTATTTCGGTCATGGTTACGGTACAGCCAATAAAGGCCTGGCTGGTGGTGGTGTGGCATTACCCCAGGATGCAATGATTGCGGCAACCAATCCGGCTGGCATGGTCTTCGTAGGTGACCGTATAGACGCTGGTGCAGCCTTGTTTAGTCCTAGTGATCGTAGTTATGAAGCCGGTAGCAGCGTGACCGGTGTACCTGACGGTGCTTTTTGCGGGAACGCCTGTCCGTTCACGATAGGCGGTGCTGGTGGTAACCAGTCAATTACCAGTTCTAATGATTTCTTTCTGATTCCCTCTTTTGGATATAACAAGATGCTGGACGCTGACAGTTCTATCGGCGTATCTGTTTATGGTAACGGCGGTATGAATACCCTGTACAAGGGCGGCCAGGCACAGCATAACAATGGGCTGGGTACAGCGGTAACAACCCCGGGTACGTTTGGTGCCGGTAGTGCCGGTATCGACCTGGTGCAACTATTTCTCACAACTACCTATTCGCGTAAAATCAATAGCAAGGCCTCCTGGGGTGCATCACTGATTCTTGCAGGTCAGCGTTTTCGGGCCAAGGGTCTGGGTACTTTTGCGGGCTTCTCGTCTGACCCCAGTAAACTGTCTTCCAATAAACATGACTATTCTTATGGGGTAGGTGGAAAATTTGGCGTCATGGGTGAAGTAACACCCGGCGTAACGCTGGCGGCTTCATACCAGACTAAAATCAGCATGGGCGAGTTTGATGATTACGCCGGTCTGTTTGCGGAGAAAGGTGATTTTGATATACCGCCAACTGCAACTGTCGGGGTGGCCTGGGAAACAGCACCCAATTCTGTGTTGACCTTTGACGTCCAGTATATCTGGTATGGTGACATTGCGGCCATCTCTAATCCGGTACAGGGTCTGTTCACCTGTCAGCCTGGGCCAACAGGTGGTACGGGTTCTACTTGTCTGGGCGGCAGTAATGGTGCCGGGTTTGGCTGGGAAGACATGACCATATTCAAGGTCGGTTACCAGTGGCAAAGCAGCCCGGAATGGACCTGGCGTGTAGGTTACAGCTATGGCGAACAACCGATTCCGAGTGATCAGACGATGTTTAACATCCTCGCGCCGGCTACCGTAGAAAGCGCCATTACCTTTGGCTTTACCAAGAAAATGAGCCCGACTAATGATCTGTCACTGGCTGTCATGTATGCGCCCAACACTGATGTAACAGGTGCCAATCCATTTGATCCAACCCAGCAAATCAAGATTGAAATGGAACAGTATGAAGTCGAAGCCAGTTGGTCATGGAAATTCTGATCAGCATGAGTTGATCTGACTGTAAAGGGCCATGTATTTGCATGGCCCTTTGTTTTTAAATATTAAAAAGAGGTGAGACATGCCTTCACAAAAAAATCGTATGGTGCAATTTTTATTCACAATCTGTCTGCTGGCCATAAGCTCAGCGGCACAGGCAGAAACGTTACTGAAACCGTTTGTTCTAGGTTCGGCCGTTGATGGCGATCTTGCTGCCGCCACAGTAAAAACCCGGGATGCCCTGACCAACGCCGGTTTTGTAGTGGTAGGGAAGTACAGTCCATATGCCAAGACCAATATAATGGTTGTCACGAATGATGCCTTACGCGCAACAGCTGCCAAATCAGATAAAGGCGGGTTTGGTGCAATGCAA
>DRJJ01000007.1 GCA_011052255.1 Gammaproteobacteria bacterium
AACGGGAAACCCTGTACAAAAATCGACTGTTGCGCGAGTCCCGTGCCAATGCCACTGCCTCTCTGAATGCTTACCAGAGTGGTGTTACCGAATTTACCACCTTGATGCGCGCGCGCCTGACCGAACTGGATGTGCGCCTGCAGGACCTTCGCATCCGTGTGGACAAAGCCAAGGCCCATGCCCGGCTTCTATATATCGCTTCAGGAGAACAACAATGAAACGCTTCACTACTGGAATACTAACTGGCCTGTTCATGATAGGCCTGATCCCGACGCAAGCCGTACAGGCTGCCGAAGACGGTGAAAAAGAAGTTTTATACTGGGTCGCACCAATGGACCCGAACTATAAGCGTGATAAGCCCGGCAAGTCTCCAATGGGCATGGAACTGATCCCCTTTTACGCAGGGGCCGATGACGAAGGGCCTGGTATCACCATCAGACCCGAAGTGATACAAAACCTCGGCGTACGTTTGGCTACCGCTGAAAACACCCGTTTGTGGCGCGGTATCGACACCGTAGCTTATGTCGACTTTGATGAATCCCGCGTCAGCCATATTCATTTGCGCACCAAAGGCTGGATAGAAAAACTCAATGTCCAGTCTCAAGGTGAGCGGGTTAAAAAAGGGCAGCGTTTATTTAACCTGTATTCACCGGAACTGGTCAACGCTCAGGAAGAGTTTGTTCAGGCCTTGCAGGCCGGCAATCGTGGACTGATACGGGCATCACGTAACCGACTCAATGCGCTGGGCATCCCGTTAAGAGCAGTCAAACAACTGGAAAAAACGCGCAAGGTCAAACAGACCGTAGAGATCTATGCCCCGCAGGATGGCGTGGTTTCGGCATTGAAGGTACGCGAGGGCATGTATGTCAAACCGTCCATGCGCATTATGACCCTGGCCGACCTGTCCAGCATCTGGATTCTGGCCGAGGTGTTTGAACGCCAGACCGACTGGGTAAAACTAGGCCAGCCGGCAGAAATTCGACTGGCCTATCTACCCGGTGAAGTCTGGGAGGGGCGCGTGGAATATATCTATCCCAGCCTGGACCCGAAAACCCGCACCCTGAAAGTCAGGCTGGTTTTTGACAACCCGGGTGAAAAACTGAAACCCAATATGTACGCCCACATCAAGATTTTTGGTGGCGCGAAGGAAAACACCATTGTCATACCAATAGAAGCGCTGATACGCACTGGTCGTGAAGAACGCGTAATCCTGGCCAAAGGCGAAGGTCGTTTTGAGGCCAGACTGGTTACTGCCGGTATCGAGAGCGGCAAATGGGTAGAAATAAAAGAAGGTATCGCAGATGGTGACAAGGTGGTTGTGTCAGGTCAGTTCCTGCTCGACTCCGAAGCCAGCATGAAAGCCAGCGTTACGCGCATGACACCTCTGGAAGACAGTGACGAAGCGGGAGAGCCAGAGCAAGTCAGCGGTAGCGGTGTGATTGAAAGCATGATGCCCGCACACGGCATGCTGACTCTGAGGCATGAGCCTATCGACGAACTCGGCTGGCCTGCTATGACCATGGACTTTCTGACTGCAGATGGCGTTAACCTGAGTGAGCTCAAGCCGGGCGACAGCGTCATGTTTACGCTGAACAAGCAGGATGACAAATACGTGATTACTACGATACACACCATGACCAACCAGGAGATGTAAAATGATTCCACGCATCATCGACTGGTCCCTTAATAACCGTTTTCTGGTCATACTGTTGACCATAATCCTGGCGGGATGGGGAATATACGCAGTCAAAAATACACCGCTAGATGCCCTGCCGGATTTATCCGATGTGCAGGTCATTATCAAAACCTCTTTCCCCGGCCAGGCACCACAGGTGGTTGAGGATCAGGTCACGTACCCGATGACCACCGCCATGTTGTCGGTGCCCAAAGCCATCAATGTACGCGGCTATTCGTTTTTTGGTGACTCATTTGTGTACGTCATTTTTGAAGACGGCACCGATCCCTACTGGGCGCGTTCCCGGGTACTGGAATACCTGAGCCAGGTCACCAGCAAACTACCCCCCTCGGCACGCCCGGAACTGGGGCCGGACGCAACCGGTGTCGGCTGGGTGTATGAATATGCGCTGGTCGATCGTAAAAATACGCACGACCTGTCGCAGCTGCGCAGTCTGCAGGACTGGTTCCTGAAATATGAATTACAGACCGTTCAGGGAGTATCCGAAGTAGCCACCATCGGTGGCATGGTCAAACAGTACCAGGTGGTACTGGACCCGGACAGCCTGCGTGCCTACGGCCTGACCCTGAACAAGGTTAGACGTGCGATTCAACGAGGCAATCAGGAAACCGGCGGCTCGGTAGTCGAAATGGCCGAGGCGGAATACATGGTGCGCGCCACCGGCTATATCAATGAACTCGAGGACTTGCGACATATCCCGCTGGGCATGGACAAACGCGGCACACCGATCATGCTCAAGGACGTTGCCCAGATCCGTCTGGGACCGCAACTACGACGCGGTGTCGCTGAACTGGACGGTGAAGGTGAAGTCGTCGGTGGCGTGATCATCATGCGCTTTGGTGAAAATGCACTGACCACCATTGAGGCCGTTAAGGAAAAACTGTCTATATTGTCAGAAAGTCTGCCAGATGGTGTCGAGATTGTTGAAACCTACGACCGTTCAGCGCTAATCAAACGCGCAGTCGAAACCCTGAATGGCAAGCTGCTTGAAGAGTTTCTGGTGGTTGCGCTGGTGTGCGTGATCTTCCTGTTCCATCTGCGCTCATCGCTGGTGATTATTCTGTCATTACCGATCGGCATACTGACCGCATTTATTGTCATGCAGAAGATGGGCATCAATGCCAACATCATGTCACTGGGTGGTATTGCTATTGCGATTGGTGCGATGGTAGATGCGGCCATTGTGATGATCGAAAACGTGCACAAACATATCGAGAAAACACCGATCACAGAAGAAAATCGATGGGAGATTATACGACTGTCGTCGATGGAGGTCGGGCCGCCGTTATTCTTCTCGCTGATGATTATTACGCTGAGCTTCCTGCCCGTATTCAGCCTCGAGGCCCAGGAAGGGCGAATGTTTGCACCCCTGGCTTACACCAAGACCTTTGCGATGGCAGCCGCCGCCGGTCTGTCTATTACACTAGTACCCGTGCTGATGGGTTATTTCATACGTGGTCACATCACCCCCGAGCATAAAAACCCGGTCAACCGGGTGCTGATTGCCGGCTACCGACCTTTCATTAACATGATCATGCGCGTACCCAAGACGGTTATAGCAGTATCGCTGGCAATAGTAGTAGTGGGCATGTGGCCGGTCACCCAGCTGGGATCGGAATTTATGCCAGACCTGGATGAAGGCGACCTGCTGTATATGCCCAGCGCCTTCCCGGCCGTCTCGGTTGGCAAGGCCTCGGAAATTCTGCAGCAAACTGACCGGCTGATTCGTACCATACCTGAGGTCCGAACCGTATTCGGCAAGATTGGCCGAGCCGATTCAGCCACCGACCCGGCACCGCTGACCATGATCGAAACCACCATCCAGCTCAAGCCGCGTGAAGAATGGCGCGAAGGCATGACTATGGATAAACTCAAGAAGGAACTGAATGCACTGGTTAAATTCCCAGGCCTGACCAACGCCTGGGTAATGCCGATCAAAAACCGTATCGATATGCTGGCTACCGGCATCAAGACGCCGGTCGGCATCAAAATTGCCGGTGCCGATCTGTACGAGATTGAGAAAATAGGGAAGGTAGTCGAGGAGGTATTGAACAAAGTCCCCGGCACCGTATCGGTCTACTCCGAGCGCGTTGCGGGTGGTCGTTACATCACGATTGATATCGACCGCATTGCTGCAGCACGCCTGGGTCTTAATATTGCCGACGTGCAAACGGTCGTACGTACCGCTCTGGGTGGCATGCGCGTGGCCATGACGGTCGAAGGCCTGGAGCGTTATCCGATCAACATCCGCTACCCGCGTGATACACGTGACTCACTGGAGAAAATACGTAACCTGCCAGTGGTCACACCGATGGGTGCCAACATCCCGCTTTCAGAAGTGGCTGATATTCGCATCGACAGCGGCCCGGGGCTGATCAAAACCGAGAATGCCCGTCTCAATGGCTGGGTCTATATCGATATCGAAGGGCGCGATCTGGGCTCGTACGTTGTAGATGCACAAAAGGCCGTACGCGAGCAGGTCAAACTGCCAGCAGGTTACTCCATCTCCTGGTCAGGCCAGTACGAGTTTATGGTGCGCGCGAAACAGAAACTTGCAAAAGTATTACCGGTTACACTGGTCATCATCGTGCTGTTGCTGTATCTGAACTTCCGTAAATTGACGGAAGTCCTGATTATTATGGGAACCTTGCCGATGGCGCTGGTGGGCGGCTTCTGGTTGCTTTACCTGCTCGACTACAACATGTCGGTGGCTGTCGGAGTCGGTTTTATCGCACTATCGGGCGTGGCCGTGGAAATCGGGGTGGTTATGCTGGTGTACCTGAACCAGGCCATGCAGCGCCATATTGATGAAGCTGAACGTGCACAGCGAAATCTGACTGCAGCCGATGTCCGCACCGCGGTGATAGACGGGGCCTTGTTGCGCGTGCGACCGATCATGATGACCGTAGCAGCCGTTATTGCCGGCCTGTTACCGATCATGCTGGGCGGTGGCACCGGTTCTGAAGTCATGCGCCGTATTGCCGCACCGATGATTGGCGGCATGGTCAGCGCAACCATACTGACTCTGGTACTGATACCGGCTATCTTCCTGGTCTGGAAACAATTCACCCTGACCGGCAAGAATGCCTGATAGTAAACCCTTCCTGTTGCACGGAACAAACATGTTTCGTGTAACAGGCCAAGCTATTGCTGTAACGGTTACTGTTGTTCTGTTCCGGCCTGGTTATTTACTTCATTACATACGACTTCCTTGTTACATACGGTACCTGTATGAACTTGACCTGTGTGTTACACACAAGATTTACACTATACATAGAGCACATGAACACTATTTTTATAGACATATGACGACATCTTTTCAGGGCTATGACCAGACAAGCTAAAAAACATCGTTCCTTTTCCCTGATCCTGTCCGGTGGCGGCGGTCGAGGCCTGGCACATGCCGGGGTACTGAAAGCACTGGAGCACTATGGTTATAAGCCGGATGCCCTTGTCGGTGTATCCATAGGCGCCATTGCAGGAGCAACCTACGCCCTGAATCCGGAATGGTATGATGCACTCGTAACCATGGACACCCGTTCATTTCCTAAATCACCCAAGACATATGGCAAGGATTTGCGCGCGCGCGTCCGTTCAGCGATAGCCTCGGAACGCGCACTAATGGATATGTTTCTTGGCTGGGGCATAGGTGAGCGTTCACTTGAAGAAGGCAAACAACTGCTACAGGAATTAACACTCAACAAGAAATTTGAAGACGGAAAAATCCCGTTTGCAGTTATCGCTACTGATCTTTGCTCGGGCAAACGCATTGTCATGAAAAAAGGAAAAGCGGCCGATGCCGTCTACGCCAGTGCCGCGCTACCCGGCATACTTCCCCCGCTGATCCGTGGCAAACGCATGCTGGTGGATGGATGTTATGCCGATAATGCACCTGTTGACGTCGCACGAAAATTTGGCCCCGAAGTGGTCATAGTAGTCGACGTGGGTCAGGATACTGAGGCATCTCAAATTCGCAATGGCTTCCAGGCGATGGTGCGTGCGGTAGAGATATGTAACCGCCTGCACGCACATATGCGCTTTAATGAAGCCGATATGATCATCAAGCCCTATTTTCCCATCCCTATCGAAACCCTGGACTTCAGCCAAAAACGCCTGAATGTTGCCTCTGGTGCACGAGCGGTCAGAAAACAGATAAAAGATATCGAAAAGCTATTACTATAATAGGTAATACGGGCTGATCTCGAGGAGAATACTGCAAACATGCCTGACCCTAATCAATCTGGTCTCGATAGTGAGGAGACTTGCTCGTGCTCTCCACACACATCATCGGGCGACGATAGCATCAAGACGTTCTTCGAAGGCGATGCACTGTTTGATGCCATGCTGGACGCTATCGCTACCGCCAAACATGCTATTCGCATGGAAAGCTATATTTTTGCTGACGACGAGACAGGTCAAAAGTTTGCACAGGCCTTGTGTAAACAGGCACAGGCAGGCGTAAAGGTTCGCTTACTGGTGGATGCCGTGGGATCCCTGTTCCAGTTTTATCGCTCACTGGATGACATGTTTAAACAGGCAGGCGTTGTGGTACACCATTTCCACCGCTGGCAATGGCGCAAACCGTTACGCTATAACCGGCGTGATCATCGAAAATTACTGGTAATTGATCATCAGGTAGCTTTTCTGGGTGGATTTAATATCCATCGAGAAAGCTCATTGCGAATATTTGGTGTACAACGCTGGCGCGATACGCATGTCTCGGTAGGGGGGCAACTGGCTGAACAGGCCGCTGAATTGTTTGATTTTTTCTGGCTTGGACATCGAAAAAAATTACCCAAAGAAGACCCCGATGCAAGCAGTGTTCTGGTCACCAATCAAACCCGTTCCTGCCGACGCCGCATGTCCTGTATCTATAACGATGCCCTGAACAATGCCCAACACTCCATTTGCCTGACTACACCTTATTTTGTACCCGACCACCGTACCCAGAAGGTGCTACTGTCAGCCGTACGAAGAGGTGTTTCGGTACGTATACTGTTACCACAACGTAGCGATGTCAGGCTGGCCGGCTGGGCTGCCAACGCTGTTTATGCCCGTCTGCTGGATGCGGGAATAAGAATATTTGAATACAAGCCACGAATGTTACATGCCAAGGTTGTTATCGTAGATGGCAGCTGGGCTACAGTAGGCACCGCCAACATGGACTACCGTAGCCTGTTTCTTAATTACGAGATAATTCTGGTCAGCCGGGATGCGACACTGAATATGCAGCTGCAAAAACAGTTCGAGACTGACCTTGAAGAAGTCACAGAAATACATGCGAGGCGCTGGCGGCAGCGTCCATGGGTGTACCATCTGGCCGAGCTTATAGGCTGGAGCGCTCGACGTTGGTTATAGTACGCCGTCAGCCCTGAACAGCTTGATATAATCAGGGTCAGAAATGGTAGCTATTCCATGCATTAACAGATAAACAGGCTATCAAAGACAAGAGTGTTACACTCAGCGAATAATTTTTTTAAATAACTCCGCATCAACGGGATACCGGTATGAAACAACTCTTCTCATCACTGATCATTCTTGCGCTGGTTGGCTTCATTGCTGGCGTGGCATTTGCATTTTCGGGCATGTTCAACGTGGCAACATCCTGGGAAGACCCGCAGCTGATGAAATGGCTAATGGTCACTACACGCGAATATTCTATTGAAAGCCGCGCCAAATCGATTACTGCTCCTGAACTGGGTAGTAAAGAGCAAATCGAAAATGGCTACCGTGGTTTTCGTGACATGTGCGTAATTTGTCATAACCTTCCAGGCACCGATGCTTCGCCCGTTGCGCAAGGGCTCAGCCCCGAACCACCGGATCTGGCAGAAGAAGCCGATCATATGTCTGCCGCAGAGCTGTTCTGGGTCACCAAAAATGGCATCAGAATGACCGGCATGCCTGCCTGGGGCCCAACCCATGACGATACGGAATTATGGGAGGTTATAGCATTCATTAAAGCCATGCCGGAACTGAGCAAGGCGGATTATCGCAAGCTGGAACAACACGCTACGACAGGCAATAGCCATGACGACAACCATCAAACCAACAATGCCAATGATCGACATCCTGCTGATCATAACTAAGGCAACACAGATCGTCATGAGGAAACACCTGCTCATTGCAGGCTAACAGGCAACACCACTACAAGCAGCTTGCAAAACTGGACGGTGCAATCTATATTCAGTCTAAAATACGAATAACATTGTCTTGTTGAGGAATCTCACCCCATATAATGGAATACATATTCAACCAGCACGAAATAGCCTGAGTTAAGCTTCCAAAAACTTATTCCTAGAAGGGTTAATTTGATCGAGATCAATGCGGAGCCAGGTAATTTAATATATAAGATTATTATAATGTTCCTTATTGTTAATGCTGCATAAAGTAATCAGCCATTAGTCAATCTCAACACTTTGAATGATACGACTTTAAATAATACGAGTGGAGGAAGCACAGATGAAACACCCCGGTAAATTTACCCGTCACGCACTGGCTATTGCCATAGCGCTGGCTATGCCCATGACGGCTTCGGCAGATGCGGCCTACGATGCACTTAAAAAGCAGGTTGAACAGATGCAGAAGCAGCTGGAGCAAATGCAGGATGCCCTGCAAAAACAGGAGACCAAGGTCAAACAGGTTGAGGAAAACACGATAACGCGTTCCGAAGGCAAAGCACTGGAAACCGCAGTGAACGAGGCCTCGGAATGGAAAGACCCCAACACCCTGGTTCATATGTCAGGTTTTGCCAGTGTCGGGTATGTAGATGGAGACAACCAGGATGGCAGCTTCGTAGCCGGAAATTTTTCGCCAATCTTCCATTTCCAGTACAAGGACATGTTTATGCTCGAATCGGAAATCGAATTTGAGGTCCTGGATGATGGTGAAACCAATGTTGAGCTGGAATACATGACCATCGACTGGTTTGTAAACGACTACGTCGCACTGGTAGGCGGTAAATTCCTGAGCCCGATTGGTCAGTTCAGGCAAAACATGCATCCTTCCTGGATCAACAAAATGGCCTCTGCACCGCCCGGTTTTGGTCATGATGGCGCCGCACCGACATCTGAAACCGGCGTACAGGCACGTGGCGGTTTCCCGCTAGGCAATATGCGTACCAGTTACGCTGTGTATGCTGGCAATGGCCCCGAACTGGTAGCAGAATGGGATGGTAGCGGGTTTGAGCTCGATGGCATCGACGCTAACGGTAAAGGTGCCGACCGCGATGGTAAAAAGGTCTGGGGCGGACGTTTTGCGTTACTGCCTATGCCCGGACTGGAAATCGGTGTATCGGCCGCGACCGGCAAGGCCACTGTCACCAGTATCGAAGATGACACAGGAACAGCACCCCTCCTCGTGAATGAACAGGCCCGCGACTATGACGTACTCGGCTTTGATGGCGTATGGCACTATAAGTCATTCGTGCTGCGTGGCGAGTATGTAAAATCCGAGATAGGTAACGCCACAACTGGCAACACCGCAAATGCCGCTTCAAGCGAATGGAAGTCCTGGTATACCCAGGGGTCTTATCAGCTTCCAGGCACCAGGTACGAGGGTGTCATCCGTTATACTGATTTCGATTCCCCGTCGGACAACAAGGACCAGGAACAATGGGCGATCGGGCTGAATTATCTGTTTGCCAATAACGTTATCGGCAAACTCACATACGAATCCAATGATGGGAAAACCGGTACTCGCGCAGATGACGACAAATGGTACTTCCAGCTAGCCTACGGTTTCTAAAGGAGCCTGCAAATGAAAAAATCTATGATTTATAAAACGGGTTTGCCGGCTGCTGTCATGCTGCTAGTCAGCCTGCTGCTACCCATGTCCGCTATGGCAGACCACTATCCACCAGGGAATTATGCCACGGGCGCCAAGGTCTGGTCCCAAAACTGTGGTCGCTGCCATAATATACGTGATGCACGGGAATTAACCGATTCCCAGTGGTACACCACAGTCTTCCACATGCGTATACGTGCCGGCCTGACCGGACAGGAGTCCCGCGATGTACTGGCCTTCCTGACATCGTCCAATAAGCCTCATCGCAAGAGTATTATTGGTGCTGTAAAGGTGTCTTCCTCATCAGCTGCCGGCAAGGCAGATGGCAAGGCGATCTTTAATCAAACCTGTATCGCCTGCCACGGTGGCGATGGTAAAGGCACCCTGCCCGGTGCACCAGACTTCACCGATCCAAAAGGACCGCTGGCCCAAAGTGATGACGTACTGATCAGACACATCACTGACGGTTTCCAGAGTCCCGGCTCTCCAATGGCAATGCCTGCCAAAGGTGGCAATACGGATTTGACTGCTGCAGACATCAAGGCGGTGCTTGCCTATTTACATAAATTTAC
>DRJJ01000008.1 GCA_011052255.1 Gammaproteobacteria bacterium
CTCATAAGAAATATACTCACAAGCTTTGCAGTTGCCAGCATGCTGCTAATCCCATTGGGTACTGCTCAGGCAGCAGAAATCAAACTTAAGGCCTCGCATCAGTGGCCCGGAGGTAAGGGTGATATTCGCGACGAAATGGTGCAGATGATCGCACGCGATATGAAGGCTGCAAATGTTGGCGTCGATATTAAGGTCTATCCCGGGAAATCACTCTTCAAGCCAAAAGAGCAATGGGCCGCAATGACCAAAGGCAAGCTGGATATTACAGCATTCCCATTAGCCTATGCAGGTGGCAGGCATCCAGAGTTTAATCTGACTTTAATGCCTGGACTGGTAAAAAATCACGAACACGCCAGACGTCTGAACAAATCACCATTCATGCAGCGCATTAAGGACATTATGGATAAAGCCGGCGTCATGGTTCTCGCCGATACCTGGTTGTCCGGCGGCTTCGTATCGAATAAAAAATGTATTCTTGAACCTGATGATGTAAAGGGCCAGAAGTTCCGTGCGGCAGGCAAGGCTTTTAATCAGATGTTAAAGGCAGCGGGTGCTTCAATTACTTCTATGCCATCCTCTGAAATCTACTCAGGTTTGCAGACTGGCGTGCTCGATGGCGCTAACACATCGTCATCATCACTGGTCTCCTATCGAATCTATGAACAGGTAACCTGTTTAACAGCCCCGGGTAAGAATGCACTATGGGTTATGTATGAGCCGATACTGATGGCGAAGAAAAGTTTTGCCAAATTAAACAAGGTACAGCAGAAAGCACTGTTGAAAGCCGCAGCAAAGGCAGAAGCATTCGCCTATCAGGCCTCTATAGAAGCAGATCAGAAGCTGGTCGATGCGTATAAAAAAGCAGGTGTTAAAGTGGTTGAAATGACCGCTGAACAGGCTGCAATGTGGCGTAAGATAGCCGATAAATCCAGTTATAAGGCCTTCAGTGATAGTGTAAAAGGTGGAAAACAACTATTGGATATGGCACTTAGCGTCAAGTAATCAGAAACTCTAGCAGGTTGGGCTTCCCTGCAATCAGCCCAACCTACAAAAATGTTTGATTAGCTTTTTAACCACTAGAGTCTCCGCACTATGAACGCCTTGATCCGATTTATCAGCGGACTCTCACGATTGCTGGGTATTCTGGCCGCCTTGCTTCTAATAGCGGGCGTGCTGGTCGTAGTGCAAATGGTATTTTTGCGCTATGCACTGAGTGAATCCACAAGCTGGCAAACTGAATTTGTCACTTATGCATTGATAGCATCTACTTTTTTAGGCGCTCCCTACGTGCTGTTAACTCGTGGACATGTCAATGTAGAGCTGGTGCCATTGATGCTTGGACCGAAAAGTCGGTTCGTTCTGGCACTATTTGCCTACAGTACTTCAGCATTACTGTGCTTTATTCTGACCTATTACAGTTACCTGTTCTGGTATGAGGCATGGAGCGCAGGCTGGACTTCGGATACCGTCTGGGGTCCAAAACTGTGGAAGATATACCTTTCTATGCCGGTGGGATTTTTTGTCATCAGCCTGCAGTATTTAGTCGATCTGCTGTGCCTGGTTACGGGTAGAGAACTGCCATTCCATATTGCTGATGTCAATGAGGAGGCGGCCTGATGGATCCTTTGATTCTCGGTCTGCTGGCGGCTGTTGTTCTGATTATGCTATTGCTGAGTGGTATGCCCGTTGCCTTTGCTCTCGGTTTTACCGCCATTTTCTTCCTCATTATCGATGACGGTATAGGTGCCTTCGATGTTGTGGCAGATACACTGTTCGCCTCTTTAGATGAATTCGCTCTGCTGTCTATCCCGATGTTTCTTCTGATGGGTTCCGCCATCGCGGCATCGCGTGCCGGTTCTGATCTCTATGAAGCGCTTGATCGTTGGCTGTATCGTATTCCCGGCGGGCTATTAATCTCCAATATTGGAGCCTGCGGCGTGTTTGCCGCCCTGACAGGCTCATCACCAGCCACCTGTGCGGCAATCGGTAAAATGGGCATCCCGGAAATGCGCAAACGCGGTTACCCGGCCAGTCTGGCGACCGGAGCCATTGCTGCAGGCGGCACGCTGGGTATCCTGATACCACCTTCTATCACCATGATCGTCTACGGTATAGCCACCGAAACCTCCATTGGACGTCTGTTCATGGCAGGGGTTCTACCGGGGGCCATGTTGATGCTGCTGTTTATGTCCTGGTCATGGTTTTATGCCTACAAAAATGGCTATCACTTTGTCGAAAGGAACAAACATTACAGTTTACGTGACAAATTCATTGTTCTACCCAAAATCCTGCCTTTCCTGTTATTAATCGTATTAGTACTCTGGGCCTTGTATGGTGGTGTGGCTACTCCCTCTGAAGCCTCAGGAGTCGGGGCTTTTATCAGCATTATTCTGGTCATGATTATTTATCGTGTCTGGCAACCGAGCGTATTGTGGGAGATAGTGCGCAGTGCCACCCGTGAATCCGTGATGCTGATGATGATTATCGGTATGGCTGGCCTGTTCAGCTATATGATGTCCAGCCTCTATATCACGCAAGGAATTGCCGAATGGATAGCGGCAATGGATGTCAATAAATGGCAACTTTTAATATACATCAATATCTTCCTTTTGGTGGCAGGCTTATTCCTGCCGCCAGTAGCCGTCATCCTGATGACCTCTCCCACACTCGTTCCGATCATTACACAGGCGGGTTTTGACCCAATCTGGTTCGGAGTAATGCTGACGCTGAATATGGAAATAGGTCTGATCACCCCGCCAGTAGGACTCAACCTCTATGTGATTAATAGCATCGTCAAGGATGTCGAACTGAAAACGGTATTGTGGGGGGCCTTGCCGTTTATGCTTTGTCTGGTTTTCGGTATTTTTCTACTAACCATGTTCCCGGCCATCGCCACCTGGTTACCCGATTATCTGATGGGACCTGTAAACTGAGTGTGCTCTATCGCTGATTGTCAATTTACTCGGAGGGAGAGTTAATGGATCTGACCATGCTACTGCTTTCGGGCGCTATCGCCGGGACCCTGGCGGGTCTACTGGGCATAGGTGGTGGTATAGTAATTGTTCCTATCGTCGTTTTATTTTTCGAAAGCCAGAGGCTGGATAATGCTCTGGCGATAAAGATGGCATTGGGCACCTCTCTGGCAACAATCATTTTTACAGCCATGTCCAGCATCTACACCCATCACCGCAAGCAGGCTGTGCAGTGGGGAATAGTAAAAATCATGACGCCGGGTATTCTAACAGGCTCTCTCACAGGCGCCTGGCTAGCGGATATAATTCCGGGAACTACATTGTACATGGCCTTCATCATATTTCTATTTCTGGTGTCGCTGCAAATGGCAGTTAGCAGGGTTTCTGCACATCGTAGTCTGCCCGGCCGTTTCGTCATGAACGGCATCTCTTTTAGCTTTGGTACAGTATCGGCATTGATGGGAGTTGGTGGCGGTTCTTTGAATGTCCCTTTTCTCAGCTACTGCGGAATACCTATTAAAAAGGCAATTGCTACGGCGGCCGCAATCGGCCTGCCTATCGCAATCAGTGCGACATTGGGCTACATCATTGGTGGCCTGAATGAAGAAGGTTTGCCTTCTGGCAGCATTGGCTATGTGAATCTGCCCGTCTTTGGCGGTGTGGTGGTGGCCAGCCTGGTCTTTGCTCCAATCGGCGCAACACTCGCGCACAAACTGCCGGATCTGGTTTTACGGCGCTTATTTGCTGTTTTTATTTTTGCTCTGGCTACTAAGATGAGCCTGAAGTTTCTGTGAACATCTGAAAAAATGAGTAACAAAAATCTCTATACATTATTTCTTAAGCATTTTCCGAAAGATGGCAATGCCGTATTTCTTGATGTTGTTGATGGTCGAAATCTGACCTATACGGAATTACACACCCAAACTGGTCAAATGTTAAATCTTCTAACGCAAAAGGGCGTTCTCAAGGGCGACCGCGTTGTGGTTCAGGTTGATAAATCCATAGAGGCGGTCGTACTGTATCTGGCCTGTCTGCGTGCCGGTGCTGTCTACATTCCACTCAACACTGCCTATACTCCTGCTGAGGTAGCTTACTTCCTCGGCGATGCATCACCGCAACTATTCGTTTGTGCGCCAGCCCGAAAAGGTGAGTTAAAAAAGATAGCTGATAAGCAGAGCGTGCCTGAAACACTGACTCTCGGCAAGGCCGCTGAGGGTGATCTGATGCAGGCCCTGACATCCATGCCTGTGAGTGATGAGATTGTTGATGTTGATAAAGATGACCTGGCGGCAATACTTTATACCTCCGGCACCACAGGGCGGTCAAAAGGCGCTATGCTGAGTCATCACAATCTGGCCGCCAATGCGCAGGTGCTGTTTGATTTCTGGCATTGGCAGGATGGCGACGTGTTACTGCATGCTTTGCCCATTTTTCACGTACACGGGCTATTTGTGGCATTGCACTGTGCCTTACTGGGTGGCTCAAGAGTCATCTTTATGCCACGCTTTAATGTTGACACCGTATTAGAAAAATTACCTGATTCCACAGTGATGATGGGAGTGCCGACCTTTTACACACGCCTGCTTGAGCGGGATGATTTTACACGTGAAATATGCAGCGGAATGCGCCTGTTCATCTCTGGTTCCGCGCCACTACTTGCCGAGACCCACCGTGAATTTGAACAACGCAGTGGCCAGAAAATTCTTGAACGCTATGGCATGACCGAGACAGGCATGATCACCTCCAATCCATATGAAGGTGATCGAATCGCAGGAACGGTTGGCTTTCCTTTACCCGGTATCAGTGTGCGGGTCGCAGATAAAATGGGCAA
>DRJJ01000009.1 GCA_011052255.1 Gammaproteobacteria bacterium
CATATTGAAGGGTATTTTTAGTTAGGAGCCGCATGCCGGGCAAGTCATGTAAGGTGTAATATATCGTAGTCAATGTCTGGCTGGTTGTCATAAAGCTGTAACATAGCTGAGGTTACATACGTTCGTTATGACAGAACATACAATATTAATAGTAGATGACGAGCATGCCATACGTGAGATGGTCGATTTTGCGCTCACACGTGCCGGTTACCAGGTGGTGGGTGCCGAGGATGCGGGTAGTGCCATAGCGGCCATTGCCCAATCCCTGCCAGATTTGATACTGCTGGACTGGATGTTGCCGGATATCAGTGGCGTGGATCTGGCCCGACGCCTGAAAAAAGAAGAGCTGTATCAGGATATTCCAATTATTATGCTCACGGCCAGGGTAGAGGAGCAGGACAAGGTGCAGGGTCTGGAGGTAGGGGCAGATGATTATGTCACCAAGCCTTTTTCGACACGTGAACTGGTTGCCCGGATCAAGGCCGTACTGCGGCGCACCAGTCCGGCTGAAAAAAACGAAGCGCTGAATGTCGGCCAGTTGACGATTGACCCAGGCTCGCACCGGGTGCACGTCTCGGGTAGTGAGTTGCACCTGGGTCCTACAGAGTATCGTCTGCTGTATTTTCTGATGTCACATCCTGATCGCGTTTATAGCCGCGCTCAGTTACTGGACCGGGTATGGGGGCAAAATACCTTCATTGAGGATCGCACCGTCGATGTACATGTTCGCCGTTTACGTAAGGTGTTGAGCGATTCGGGTTACGATCACCTGATCCAGACCGTGCGTGGTGCCGGATACCGGTTTTCTGCACAGGCAGCGGCTTGAAACGATCGTGGATAAAAGAAGTCTGGCGACTGGTAGTGCTGCTGCTGGCTGCATTGTTGACGGGTTTACTGGTCGGACAGGTGCTGTGGTTGTTACTCATAGCGGTGACGGCGTATCTGGTCTGGCATATACGCAATCTGTATGAGCTGGAGCGCTGGCTCAGTGGTAAACACAAGGGTTATCCGGGCGAACGCGGCGGCCTGTGGGGTGATGTTAACGATGCGCTGTACCAGATGCATCGGCGCAATAACAAACGCAAGAAGCGCCTGTCCAGCATACTTTCCCGGTTTCGGAAATCAACCGATGCAATGCCCGATGCTACCGTGGTACTGGATGAGCAGGGCAATATAGAATGGTGGAACAGGGAATCAAAAAGGATATTCGGTCTTAAGTCATCACTGGATGCCGGCCAGCCTCTGGCCAACCTTGTTCGCACACCGGAGTTTGTCGAGTTTATGCGTTCAGGTGGTTCACAAGAACGCATTGAGATGGTTTCGCCGGTGGATGAAGACATACATTTGTCGGTACGCATCATCCCGTATGGTAACAAACAGCGTTTACTGGTCGCACGCGATATTACGCGCTTGCATCAGCTCGAACAGATGCGCCAGGATTTTATAGCCAATGTTTCGCATGAACTGCGTACACCGATAACAGTGATTTCCGGCTATCTTGAGGCGCTGGCTGATGAGCCAGTGGACACACCACCTGTCGAATGGAAAAAAACCCTGACCGTCATGCAAAAACAGTCACAACGCATGGAAGATATTGTCAGGGACCTGCTGTTGCTAACGCGACTCGAAACCGAGAGCCAGACCCTGCGTGAGCAACATGTCAATGTGTCGGCCTTACTCGATATGGTGCGCGATAATGCAATGGTGCTGGGGCACAATCAACAACAGGTAACACTGGAAATGGATCGTACGCTGTACCTGAAAGGGAGTCATGATGAGCTGTATAGCGTGTTTTCCAATCTGGTTAACAATGCGGTGCGTTATACTCCGGAAGACGGCCTTATTGACTTAAGCTGGTACCAGAAAGATGGCAAGGCTATTTTCAGTGTGCGTGACAGTGGTATTGGCATCGCCGCGCATAATATCGTCAGACTGACAGAACGGTTTTACCGGGTAGATGTTGGGCGATCGCGTGATTCCGGTGGTACAGGGCTGGGTCTGGCGATCGTGAAGCATATTCTGAACAGGCATCAGGCTGAGCTGGGTATTAAAAGCACACCGGGCAAGGGCAGTACCTTTCTGGTCGAGTTTCCGGCTGCGCGTACGCGGGAGGTGGATGATGAAAATCAACGCACATGATAATGTGTACGCTACCTGGCCGTTCTGATACTTACAGACCGTCTGTAAGCATCAGAACGGCCAGGTAGCGTACGCTTTCATATAGATGCTGGTATGTACTTGTACAGCCACAGTGTCACAAAAACGTCATACTCGATTCATAAAAACGTAACAATGTCCGGGCACACTTTCAGGACAAAATAAATCATTGATAACGAGGTGTGAAATGAAACTGAAAACAGTTCTGGCTATTGCGGGCATAATGACCTTGCCGCTTGCTGCCCAAAACGTCAACGCAGAAGTCAGTCTGGATTCCGGGCTGAAAATTTATGTTAAATCCAGTGGCGTGTCTGGCAATATGTCCAGTGTCGGCTCGGATACGCTGGCCAATCTGATGACCCTGTGGGCTGAGGAATTCAAGCACCAGTATCCCAATGTCAACATCCAGATACAGGCCGCCGGGTCATCTACTGCACCGCCGGCACTGACCGAAGGCACATCCAATATGGGGCCAATGAGCCGCAAGATGAAAAGCAAGGAAAAGGCTGCATTCGAAAAGAAATACGGATACAAACCAACGCCTATAAGGGTGGCGATTGATGCGCTGGCCGTATATGTACACAAGGATAACCCGATCAAGGGTATGACCATTCCACAGGTTGATGCGATATTTTCCAGTACACGCAAGTGTGGTTATGGCAAGGATATTAAAAACTGGGGTGATCTGGGTCTGACAGGTAACTGGAAAAATCGTGTTATCCAGATATATGGTCGTAATTCAGTCTCTGGCACCTATGGTTATTTCAAGAAAAAATCCTTGTGCAAGGGTGACTACAAGAACACCGTGAACGAACAACCGGGTTCTGCATCAGTGGTGCAGTCTGTTTCAACCTCGTTGAATGGTATTGGTTACTCAGGTATTGGTTACAAAACATCCGGTGTGCGTGCTATTCCACTGACCAAAAAAGCGGGTAAGGACTATATAGCAGCAACCAATGAAAATGCGTTATCGGGAAAATATCCGTTAG
>DRJJ01000010.1 GCA_011052255.1 Gammaproteobacteria bacterium
CCCTGTTTTATAACCATTCGCCGTAGACATTTCAAGCGCTTATCAGTGGTTATCAGAACTGGCCCGGATTTATTTATCGGCCTGGGCAGGGGCAACTTGATGTCAGAAGACAGAAATTGCCAACTACTTCCCCCTCAAAGGGGAGATTTCGATGCATGGGGACAATATTAATCGGTGCAACAGTATTTGCATCATGGCCCCCTCTCCCTTTGGGATTTGGTCATGGATGACCTTATGTTGCGAAGCCCATGGATGGGCGAGAGCGACGAGAGTTGGGGTGAGGGGATAAAATACATACAAATACTGTTGCAACGATTAATAGTACAGCCTGATTTGAGGGGCCGCGTCAATTGCTTACAGTCAGGACATCCGTCGCCGCCAGCAAGTTTTGGCCTGTCGCGGTGACGGTATAACACTCGGTGGGGTTGCCCGCAGCATCGGTAGCGCCACTCCCCCCTGCCCCCAGGACGCAGTTTGCGACGGTATACGTAAAATTCAGTTTGGCGAGATTGGCGGCATCCGTCAGCGTGGGATCCCAGGGCGTAGGGATCCACATGCGGTTACTGCTAATGATGAGAGCGGCAGTATTGGCCCCGGTAAAGAAAAAATTATTTTCCTGGAAAAACTCTGTCTGGGCGAGTTTAAGGGCGGTGATGCTATCAGAGCCTTCGACCATGCGCGCGGTGCGGATGTAGCTGTTATAGGCTGGAATGGCCACACTTACGACAATCGCGAGTATGGCCATGGCGACCATGAGTTCGATAAGACTGAAGCCGGTTTGTAATGGTTGACGACGATACATGCACTGTCTCCTGCAGCAATTTCCACTATGCTTTAACCTTAAGTTTAGCATCAGTTTGATTAGAGTGTATCCCCCAGCCTCAAGGGAAGCTGAAGATTTAATATTTGTGATTAAAGTCGCAGAAAAGGATTTTTATTTTAACATGGGAATTTTTTACCTTGTGTAACTCAGGTAATTTGACCCTTGATGGTAGCAAAAACAGGGTGAAAAACTGTGAAACTGCTGGAGAGGATGTTGTAAGCTGTAATATGTATTAGAGGTTTTATTTTGAAATATTGCTTATTTAACTGGCAACTATTGAATATTTCCGGAAAATGCCGACAACTATAGCTGTGAGGGGATGGTGTCAATTTTGACTGTTGTTGGCGTGACATCCCGGTTATTTTGAGCAAATTTGATTCCGGGTCCATAAAATGCCCGCAGCCGGGATCCTTACCTGAAAAAGCAGTGTACCCAAATAACTTATGCCTGAATCGCTCAGTATTATTTTACCGGCCAAAAACGAGGCCGACTCACTGCTTCATCTCCTGCCTGAGTTGCGGCGCCGTTATCCGGTGGCTGAAATCATCGTGATCGATGATGGTTCGAGCGATAATACGGCTGAAATCTGCGCTCAGAGCGAGGTCAAGTGCGTAAGACATGCGCATAGCCTGGGCAATGGTGCAGCCATCAAGCACGGCGCACGCTTTGCCAGTGGTAAAGTGCTGGTTTTCATGGATGCGGATGGTCAGCATGATCCGGCGGATATCGACAGGTTGCTGGAACACCTGCACAGCGGTTTTGACATGGTGGTCGGTGCCCGCGATGCAGCTTCACAGGCGAGTCTGGCGCGCAGGATCGCCAATGGCGTCTATAATCGTCTGGCGAGCTGGATTGTACGGCGTCCTGTCCAGGATCTGACCTCCGGTTTCCGCGTCGTACGGGCCAAAAAATTTCGCCGTTTCCTGTATCTTCTGCCTAACGGATTTTCCTACCCGACGACGATTACCATGTCGTTTTTTCGTGCCGGCTATCTGGTGGACTATATCCCTATCCGTGCAGCCCGCCGCCAGGGCAAGAGCCATATCAACCTGTTACATGATGGACTTCGCTTTTTGCTGATTATATTCAAGGTTGGCACGCTCTATTCCCCCCTCAAGATTTTCGTGCCCATCAGCGTTTTCTTTTTTCTCATGAGCATAAGCTATTACAGTTACACGTATCTGACTACAGCCAGATTTACCAACATGGGGCTGCTGCTGTTCACAAGCTCGGTGCTGATTTTTCTCATTGGTCTGGTTTCCGAGCAGATCACGACCCTGATGTATCAGAACCAGCATGTGGATAATGAAAACTGAATCAGTATTTGCCCGCCTGGCTGCATCGTGGCTGGCACGAACAGGCAGGGTTCTAAAATACACGATATTGCATCCGCAATGGCAGGCTAACCGGCTGCAACGTCAATCCAGTCTCTATTTTGTGGATATTGATAATGCCCTGGTGCTGGATATTGGCAGTGGCAATGCTGATTATCAGTTGCCGGAAAGTAACCGTTTTGTACGCATAGACTATCCCGAGACAGGTCGGCATTATCGAAATAGACCGGATATCCATGCTGATGCACGAATGCTACCATTTAAGACCGCATCCGTGGATAGAGTGCTTTTGCTGGAAGTGCTTGAGCATATACCCGATACGGCTCCGGTTATGGAAGAGATTCAGCGAGTATTAAAACCAGGTGGAGTTTTGTATATTTCGGTACCCTTTATCTATCCTGCGCATGATCTTCCACATGACTATTTCCGCTTTAGCGTGGAAGGATTGCAATATCTGTTGCAAAAGCACGGCCTGCAGCCGGAAATAATCCGGCGACATGGCAATTCTGTTGTGAGTCTGTTGCAGATAGCTAATCTTGTACTGCTGGAGCCGGTCAGACAACTGCTGGATCGGAGTCGTATGCTGGCTATCGGGTGTTTTCTTCTGCTGTATCCCCTTTGTCTGCTGAATAACATGCTCAGTATTCCTGTGGCCTGGTTAGATTGGCCGAGCCGTTTATATCTGGGTTGTTTTATCAAGGCCGTCAAGCGCGGAGAGCAACGTTCGCCAGTATGAAAATACTGGTACTTACGACCTCCTACCCCCTGTTTCCTGAGTCGGTCAGCGGCTTATTTGTCAAGCGCCTGCTGGAAAGCTTGCCGGATGAGGCGCAGCTTCGAGTTCTGACGCCGTATGATCCTTATGCAGCGGCTATTCGCTCAGATAGAAAAAATATTCACATTAGTGTTTTTCGCTATGCACCAGGGTTTTTGTCAAATTTGGCGCATCGGCCTGGCGGCATTCCCGTTGCACTGAAACAGAATCGCTTTCTTTATCTTGTGGTGCCATTTTTCCTGTTAGCCATGTTGGCGGCAACCCTGCGGCATGCGCGTAATGTGGATGTGATTCACGCAAACTGGGCCATCACTGGTGCGATTGCCGGTTTTGCAGGCTGGATAACCGGAACGCCAGTAGTTACTACTCTGCGAGGTTCTGATATTCCACAGGGCAGAGTAAAATCCTTTAGTGGATGGTTGTTATTGAAGACCCTTGCATTGAGTTCCTGGGTGGTGACCGTTAGCGAAGCGTTTGAGCGAAAAATGAAACAGGAATTCCCGCGCTTCGCTGATAAAATCATGATGATCGAGAATGGTGTGGGCGATGAATTTTTATCCATCGCCGCGACACGCACAGTACCGACAAAGATAGTTAATCTGCTGACCATTGGCAGCCTGATCCCTCGCAAGGGTATGCAGCATATTCTGGAGGCCTTGGCAGGGCTGGCTGATAAACATACCTTTCTGTTGCGTATTGCCGGGGATGGTCCATTGCGAGAGCAACTCAAAAAAAAGGCGCGGGATCTTGGTATTGATAAGCAGGTGGAGTTTCTGGGCAGCGTGGATGCCCAGAGGATTCCTGTACTACTACAGCAGGCAAACGTGTTTGTCTTGGCAAGCCATTGGGAAGGTCGTCCGAATGCGGTGCTTGAGGCTATGGCGGCAGGTCTTCCGGTTATTGCTTCGGATATTGATGGTGTAAATGAACTGGTTGTTGAGGCCAGGACCGGCCTGTTGTTTCAGGACGGGGATAGTAATGCGCTGGGGGGTTGCATCGAATGGGTAATGAA
>DRJJ01000011.1 GCA_011052255.1 Gammaproteobacteria bacterium
ACTCCCAAACCTGCAAGCCCCAAACGCCCATCGACAGTTCCTGGCGAGCATCAGCGCGGTGCCGACAAGGTCGCGCGTATCCCGATCAAGGTCGAGCCGAGCACGTCTATAAAACGCAAACCACACTGGATACGAGCTAAAGCACCCTCCCACCCGGAAATAAAACGACTCAAGGCTATCCTGCGTGAGGCCAGGCTGTTCACAGTGTGCGAAGAGGCATCATGCCCCAATCTGGGCGAATGCTTTGGCCATGGCACCGCCACTTTCATGATTATGGGTGATATATGCACGCGTCGTTGCCCATTCTGCGATGTTGCACATGGCAAGCCGCTGGCACTGGATCAGGAAGAACCGCAGAATCTGGGACGCACCATCAAGTCGATGGGCTTACGCTACGTTGTTATCACCTCGGTAGACCGGGATGACCTGCGTGATGGGGGTGCCGAACATTTTGCCCGTTGCATTGCTGCAATACGTGAACACAACCCGGCAATCAAGGTAGAGATCCTGGTACCTGATTTCCGTGGCCGGCTGGATATCGCACTGGAAAAACTGGAAGCACACCCGGCTGATGTGTTTAATCATAATCTGGAGACCGTACCCAGGCTGTATAAAAAGGCTCGCCCCGGGGCCGACTATAACGGGTCACTGAAGGTACTCCAGCGCTTTGGTGAGCAGCACCCGCAGGTACCCACCAAATCCGGCCTGATGCTGGGACTGGGCGAAACACTGGATGAAGTAGCACAGGTTATGCGCGATCTGCGCACCCACCATGTCAGCATGCTGACCCTCGGCCAATACCTGCAGCCCAGCCTGTCACACCTGCCGGTAGACCGATTTGTGCACCCGGATGAATTTGATCAACTCGCTGAAATGGCACATGAAATGGGATTTTCACAGATTGCCAGCGGGCCGATGGTACGCTCATCCTATCATGCAGACTTGCAGGCTGCCGGCAAGTTCTAAGCTGTCAGCAGACTGATACCGAATATTCCCTATGCAACCGGGCCACTATAACTGCAAACCTGATCCCGCCCCTGATTTTTGGATGTATACAAAGCCTGATCTGCCGCATCGATTAACTGCACCGGTGTCAGAGCATGATCGGGTAACACGGCCAGGCCGATACTGACGGTTATATACACTTTCCTGGCACCTGTGGTAAATTCATAGCTAGCCACTGAGCAGCGTATGCGCTCTGCGAGCGCACGGGCATGAATTAAGTCAGTCGTGGGCAAGATCACAGCCAGTTCTTCACCTCCATAACGAGCGACAGCATCCATTTCGCGCACACTATCTCTTAACAACTGTGCTATCTGCCGCAGGACTTCATCACCGGCTGGATGACCATACTTGTCGTTGACCTGCTTGAAGTGATCGAGATCCAGCATTAGCAGGCTGAGTGGCTGATTGTAGCGTTTTGAACGGCTGTATTCGTCGTTGAGCCGATCATCAAACGCACGACGGTTTAGCAATCGTGTCAGACCATCCTGCATGACCTGCGACTCAATTTCCTTGGACATATGATTAATCGCATCGGCCAGTTTGTGGAATTCATTGCGACCATCAGGCAAAATAATTCGATGGGAAAGCTCACCTGCTGCCAGACGATCTACCCCTTGCTCCAGAATTTCCAGTGGTCGTGTCACCTGACGTACCAGCCATACGCCCAGCAGAATTATAAGAATCAATGTAACTGAAACACTGGCATAGAGTAGCAAATCAATTCTGCTCTGATTTTGTCGTACCGAAGTATGCTCTACTTCGACCTCGGTCTGGCTGACCACGTAAATCTTGTCCAGCTCAGTTAACATGGAATAAATGATTTGATGGAAGTGGTCGAGTTTGGCCTTCGTTTCATCTTCGCTGCCCTTACCATCAAGCAAATCCAACCCTGCGCTATGTGCCTGGTGCCAGAAACGTTCCGCCCGGGCCAGTATCAGTTTTTCACTATCATCTGAAAAACCTATTTCTCGCAGTTGCTTACGAAGCATGTTGATTTGCTTACTGGCGCGTATAAAGCGACCTCGACTGGTCGGATCTGCACGCAGAAAATAATCATCAACACTGTAGCTAACCTCAAGAACGGCACGTTGCACCTCACTGAGAGGTGCTAACTCATGCAGCAGTTCTTCTGTCACTTCATCGAATGACGACACGGTCTGATGAAACAGAAAGTAAATTAGTCCAACCAGTAACAACATCGGTAATACCAGCACCACCAGGCCTGATACCATACGATAACGTACTGATATTATATTATTTTTCAGCATATTCAGGAACCGCTCACCGTTCAGACGACCTCTGCACAGGCCTGATATTGCATATAATACTTTATTTTTATATGGTTATTATGACAGAAACCAGGATAATGAGTCAAATTGTAAACTTGATCCACATCAGGGTTTGCTCAGTGGATACCGCTCCATCAGGTAACCCAGACAATCCTGGCGAATAACACGTTCGTCACGGGTCAGCATAGAAGGCATTACAGCTCGTGCCAGGGTGATCTCGCCATCCTGGTAGCGAAAAAAACTACTACCCACTTCATGACCTTTGTTATCCCAGACCGTCAGCCGTTGTTTCGAAAACACGTCGGCATGGCCAATGCGTTCACCCGCAGCCAGTTCACGGAAATTAAGGTGGTCGAGTTCTGTACTAAATACAAAGTCTGCCTTATCGTTACCAAAACCGATGGAAGCCTGTTCGGGCACCTTGATTATCGCTACCGTATGGAACAGGTTCAGGTCATGCTCTGCAACCGGGTGTTGGGGCAACTCAGAAAGATTCAGACAGGCCTGAATATACTCCAGTGCATGCTGATCTGCAAAGTCCTGCCCCACCTGGCCACATTCGACCGTTACGGACGGGCATAACACAGCAAAAGCAGAAGACTGCACACCTACCGGTCGGGTAAAATAGACCACAGTGCGACTGAACAATGTAGCCAGATGCAGAAAATCATGCTGAACGACATTGACACAGGCATAATGCGGATTGATGCCGGTGTTGTTATGTACGTCAACACTGGCAAACACCTTGCGCTCGCGCATCAAGTCTGTGACGTGCTGCATCATTCGGTATTCTGGACGGTCTCGTGAATCTTCATAACCAGGCCATGACCGATTGTAATCGGTCTGGTTATCGAGGTGACGTAAGCCCTCACGCGCCGCCTCGACATTACCAATAAAAACGGACAGCGAACGAGGCAAGGGTGCCTCCCGATATCGACGCAACAGCGACCGCAGTGCATGCCAGCCTGTGATTTCATTACCGTGCAGCAGTACTGACAGAAACAGCGGCTCCGGCCGGCGTCCGTTTAAATGAATCAGCGTTGGCCCACCCAGAATACGGTGCAACGCTGTCGCTTCAGCGTCGTAAAGTGCTTCGGGTATCTGAGTTAATTCAGTCAGCATTTTTGGAAGCTACCACTCATGTACCGGTTGCCCCTGGTGCTGGCGTTCAGCATAAGCCAGTGTCAGGCCTCGCATATCGGTACCGTTATCCCTGACCCAGGCGCGCTGCCAGGCAGCCCCGGTTTGACCACTGCTGACCCGATCACGAATAATGCCGAGATAGGTTTTGATATCACTCTTGTCTATTTTCATTTCAGTCAGCCCCTGTTCTGCTGCCGGTATCAGCTTATCGAGCAATAATTGCCGGACAGAAATGCGTTGTTCCTTAAACCATAGCAGACGCGCATCCAGTCCATATCGGGCCACCGCATAAAAATTATCGCGCGCAGCCGTAAAGGGCAACTGCGCCTCGGCTGCCGGTTCAGATGTCGCCAACTGATTCACCAGACCATAAAAAAAAGCGGCATTGGCAATCGCATCAATAACGGTTGGGCCCGCCGGTATCGCACGGTGTTCGATACGCAAATGGGGTTTCCCTTTTTCATCCACACCTAACAAGGGACGGTTCCAGCGCCAGATCGTGCCGTTATGCAGCCGTAGATGCTGCATTGCCTCATCTGCCTCCGGGCTGACCATTGGCAGCAGAATCGGGAAATGTTCCAGATTCTCGGCGAAACATTCGAACAGGGATTGCCGGGCATAGCCGGAACCAAATCCGACACGTTTGAGTGGCCCCAGTGCCGCACCGGAAAAACCACCTGTCGCAACCGATTGCTCAAACAGCGGGATACGCGTTTCATCCCAAATGTCATGCCCGAATAAATACGGCGAGTTGACTGCAACAGCCAGCACCGGTGCCGATGCAATAATAGACGCATTGTAGTAACGCACTGCATTATCACTATTGACCTGCAAATGAATCTGAAACGAAGTGGTCGCGGCCTCCAGCATGACATTGTAATGCGTAGTGCGTAAATGCTCTCTACCAACAATATCCAGTTGCAATGGCCGACCGTTACGGTGCCTGAAAACCTGTTCATTCAAGGCCCGGTAGCGCTTCATGCGTGACATGTTGGCCAGTACTAATTGTGACTCCTGCACACTGGGCAGAATGCCGGTCATAACCAGATCAATTTCCATTTGTTCGGCAATACTTCGGCAATGTAACCAGTTACGTTGCAGATCATCATACAGCCGGCTGAAAACATCACCATGCAATGCCGCCGGTCTGACATTCAGCTCAACATTAAACAGGGATAACTCGGGTGATACCCACTCGCTGTCAAGGTGTGACAGAAAGTCTGTATTGACGGGTGCCGGCTGACCACTTTGGTCAATCAGCCAGGCCTCGAGCTCGAATCCGGCAACACCACTGCGCTGACTGAGGTGCCTGTCGTCAAACCAGCGCTTGAGCAAGCGGGTTTCCCTGACCAGCGCGGATCGAAATTCAACGAAATCCCGCTCGCTGAATTCTGTATTTCGAATTTCCTGCCCCATAGCAATGACGATACAGGATGCCGGTTAGCGGATACAAGCTATAAATATCATCACAGCTGACCCGCCCACTAGATCAAAAATAGTTGAAATATACGACTATATTCACGATGCCGGACCTGGGGTCGGTGTAGCCTGTTAAAGACTCGCTATTCGCCATCCTTGGCCGCTCGACTGCCGCGTCCATGCGGCAGACGGTCTTTAACAGGCTACACCGACCCCAGGTCCTGTATTTGTGCTCGAATCAATGCAAACGAGACAACTGCAAAGCACCAGAATCAGCCGTAGGATGCGGTTCGTCCCTCACCGCATCCTACGCTACTTAAAACAGGAGCCTGTCCAGCGCAGCGAGCCTTTCCGGTGTACCAATATCGTACCACCGGCCCGTATAGTGCTGACCTGCTACCCGACTACTACGCATTGCATCACGTAACAGCGGCCCCAGTGGGAAGGCCGTTTCTGGTAAAGGCGCAAAAAGTTGTGGCTCATAGATACCGATACCACTGAAGGTCAGCGCCCGTTTATCTGTTGCCGAAGCTGCCGTGTCCAGTACGCGTCCCTGTTGCAGGTAAAAATCACCCTGCCGATGATGGGCAGGGTTATCGACCAGCATCAACCAGGCCAGATCCCCTGCCGGCAGACTCAATCCGGCAAGTGGAAAATCAGTCCATATATCACCATTGATAACCAGAAAAGGCTGCTCCCCCAGTAATGGCAAGGCTTGGCGAATACCCCCGCCGGTCTCCAGGGCCGGCTCGCCTTCGTTTGAATACACGATCGACAAGCCATAACGTGAACCATCTCCAAGGGTGTTGATAATCTGGTCTGCGAGCCAGGAAACATTGATCACCACCTCGCTGTAACCGGCATTCTTAAGTCTGATTAAATGATGTTCAATCAACGGACGACCTGCCACCTGTAATAGCGGTTTGGGGGTATCGCTGGTCAGCGGTTGCATACGCTCGCCCCGGCCGGCAGCAAGTATCATGGCTTTCATAGAACGGTTCATCGGTTCCCCATCAGGCCAGTAGTGTCGCCGGGGTCAGCAGCGGCTCAACGTGTTGCAGTATCAGCTCGTGCAAATCCGCCAGTTCCGGGTAACGTTGGCAAACATCCATTACGTAGGCCAGCACCAGTGGCAGGTCGTCCAGGTACGCCGCCTTGCCGTCACGGTAATTTAGGCGCGCAAAAATTCCCAGCACCTTGAGGTGCCGTTGCACACCTATCAGATCAAACCAGCGCAGAAAGGTCTGTTCATCCTGATGCTGTAAAATACCGGATTGCACAGCCAGCTCATAATAACCCAGCACCCAGTTCTCGATGCGTTGACGGGGCCAGGCTATATAGCAATCTCGTAGCAAAGAAACCAGATCATAGGTAACCGGTCCGGTAACGGCATCCTGAAAATCCAGTATACCAGGGTTGTTTTTATCGCAGCGCATCAGGTTACGTGAATGGTAATCACGGTGCACGCACACCACAGGCTGTTCCAGTGCACTATTGATCAACACTGTGAAAATCCTGTCCAGCGTGGCAGTCATCGACGGGGTAACCTTAACCTTCAGGTGTTCAGCCAGAAACCATTCGCGGAACAGATCCATTTCATCGTACAGTAATTCTTCAGAATACAGTGGCAGATTCTGAAAGTCCGGTGCGCAGGTTTGCAGCACCAGCAAGGCCGACATCGCATCGCCATACAGGCGGTCAACCGTCTGCTCATTTAAGACCGACAGATATTGCTGTTGACCCAGATCACTCAGCAGCAGCAAACCCTGCGATAAATCCTGCTCCAGCACCTCGGGCAGGTTCAGGCCCTGCTCACGCCAGGCCTGAGCTATGCGTACAAATGCGCTGCAGTCCTCGTTTGCCGGTGGCGCGTCCATGACGATCCAGCTTTGCCCGTCTTGCCTGACGCGAAAATAACGTCTGAAGCTGGCATCGGTAGATGCGGGCTCAATCGTGTACTGCCCGAACCGCTCCATGTTATCCAGCCATTGCTGCATCGCCTGGTAACGCTCATCCTTCATCTTTTGTCTCCACGTCACTCAGGCGACAATACGCAGCCTGTTCTTCCGCCAGCGGTGGCTTGCCAAGTAGATGCCTCACCCGTTTACAGGTCCACAAACGTAAATCATCAACAATCATATAAAAACTGGGTAACGCGATCAAAATCAGGGCTGTTGCAAACAGTAATCCAAAACCGAGACTGATTGCCATTGGTGACAGAAAGGCTGTCTGGCCGGTGGCAAAAAAGATCAGTGGCGACACACCCAGAAAGGTGGTGATAGTGGTCAGCAGGATCGGGCGCACCCGCACTCTGCCCGCCTCGACCATCGCATCGATACGCTCCATGCCCTCAGCACGCTTACGTTTGGCAAAGTCTATCAGGATCAGTGAATCATTAACGATAATGCCCGCCAGGGCCAGAAAGCCGATGATAGACAAAAACTGTAAATGGTAGGAAAAAAGTACATGACCCACCACCACTCCTATCATGCCAAAGGGTATCGCGAACATCACTACCAGCGGGTCCAGCAACGATTTAAACAAGGCACTCAGAATAAAAAAGATAATCGCCAGCGAGATCAGTAACGCACGCCCCATGTCATCAAACGACTCGGAAGTTTTCTTTTTCTCACCCAGAAACAGTAATTCGTAACCTTTATTTTTCTCTGAGAGCAGAGCATATTTTTTTTGCACCACAGCAATCACTTCCCGTGGCGTGGTCACGAGATCATCCACCTCCGCAGAAATAGTCGCCAGTCGCTTCATCTCACGACGGTTTATCGTATCCAGCGCCCGACCTTTGGTTAAGATCGCCACATCTCCCAGAAACACCATTTCTCCACTATCCAGCGTTAGCGGTAGCGAAGCCAGCTCACTACGGTGCCGTACCGGGTCCGTGTAAATTAACCGCACCGGTATTCGTTCATCATCCACCGTGACCTGTACTACCTCCAGACCAAGAAAACCGGTGCGTATCGCATCACCGATATCCTGCTGGCTCAAACCCAGTTCGCGCCCACGCGCATTGAGTGCATATTGATATTCAAGCTTGCCCGGCTCCATATTATGGTACACATCGTGTACACCTGGCAGTTTTTGCAGGTACGCAGTCACCTCATCTGCCAGATTTCTTAACTTGCTGCTATCGCGCCCACTAATGCCAATTTCAATATCTTTGCCTGCCGGGCCACCCTGTGGCCGCAGAATAGACATCCGCTTAATACCGGGTAACACAGCCAGTTCATCTCGTAACTGATTAATAATGTCAGGCGTATCACGCTCGCGCACCGCCCCTTCATAGCTGAACTTGAAGCTGACTACCGGGCTGATAAACCGTTCTATAAAGCCCTCGGGTTTACGTTTTTTCAGGTCGATCACACATTGTATGTACTGACTACCGACACGAAACCGATTGAAATCGATAAAGGTAAAACCAACATTGGTTAACAGGGTATCCAGTTCGTTTTTTCCCAACGAAGACATAATGGACTGCTCGACCTGCTTTGCAAGACTGTCCGAATCCTGCAAACTATAGGTATTAGGCGTCTCGATATTGATAAAAAACTGGCCCGTATCCACATGACCGAACAGCTTGAAAGGCAACCGCGTCTGAGCATAGGTCATGGTAATCGCCAGCACACTGATTGTTAATGCTGCCGTCACATAACGCATATGCAGGCTTTTACGTAACAGACGCGTATAGCGTTTTAGCAATGCTGTCCAGTTCACCAGTCGCTTACGATCAGACGATACCTTCTGTACGCGTAAAATTTCTGCTGCATGTGATGGCAACACACCAAAGGCCTCAAACAAGGACCCGAGCAGCGAGGCGGTCACCACTATCGGAATCACCTTGATAAATTCACCCAGTGTGCCACCGATCGCAAACATTGGTATAAATGCTGCGATCGTGGTGGTCGTGGATGCTATCACCGGCCAGAAAACCTCGCGCGCACCTTTTTCTGCCGCAGGTCTTGCCGCCATGCCTTCTTCCATGTGGCGGTAGACGTTCTCATTTACGATAATCGCATCATCAACAATCATTCCCAGCGCAATTAAGAAGGCAAACAGGGACACCATGTTGATGGTATAACCCAGATAGTATAATGCGATCACTGCCACCAGAAATGAAACCGGAATACCCAGTGCGGTAATAAATGCAACACGAAAATTCAGAAACAGGTAGAGCGACAGCAATACCAGCGCCAGCCCGATCACACCGGACGACTTGACGGTATTGAGCCGGTTACGAACATACACCGATAAATCACTGAACACGCCCGCACGTACGGCTGGGGGTAACTCGTCAATCAGACTGCGACTCATCTCATGGACACGGTTCGATACCTCGATAGTCGAGGCCTGTGCAGTTTTGGTCACAGTGAGATTAACCGACGGCTTACCGTTAAAATGACCGATGGTCACGGATTCTTCCAGGCGACGTTCGACCTTTGCCACATCACCTAGTAACAGCTGACCACTGCCCGGTGCTGATTTCAACACGATGGCACGGATACTTTCCGGATCTGGCGACACACCCGTACCGCGCAGCAGGATATCACCTTCTCCCGCCTTCAGGGTGCCACCCGGCAGATCACGTAAATTTTCGCGCAAGGCTCTTTTCAACGTTTGCAGGGAAAGCTTGCGCGCAGCCAGTACATCTGGATTCACCTGCACCCAGATCTCCCACTCACGCAGACCCGCCACACCGATACTGGCCACACCTTTTATGGTTTGTAATTTATCCTTAATGTCATTGGCAATCTCAGACAAATAAGCATTACCAACATCGCCGTATACAGCCAGGCTAATAACCGGAAAACGTGTCTCCAGTCTGCTTAATTCAGGGGACTCTGCCTCAGCTGGTAAATCCGTAATGGTATCGATCGTATTGCGCGCATCACGCATGAAACTGTCAACATTACTACCGGATTTAAGACTGATATTTACCGTCGACAGGCCTTCCCGACTACTGGACTGTATGACATCAATATCCGCCTTGCCTTCAAACGCCTCCTCTATCGTCAAAGTAATCTGACGTTCCACATCTTCCGGTGGCGCCCCTTCATAGATGGTTGTAATGCGCACCCGATCCAGCTCAATGACCGGAAACATCTCCTGCGGCATCGAAAACCAGGATAGCACGCCGGCAATCACAATCAGACACAAAAGCAGGTTCATGAACAGCGGGTTACGTATCGAGAAGGAAATCATACCTGATTTAGTCCGCAGCCTTTTCCAACCGGCCTTTCTGCTGAACCATTGTGACCAGCTGACCATCATACAAGGCAGCCACATCGCGGCTGACAAAATATTCACCTGCCGTCACTCCCTGACTGATCCGTATCATGTCGTCCACATGCCCTGTAGTCTGTACCAGTCGTTTCTGTAGCTTGCCGTCTTTCACAAGCATCAGATAACTACTGCCCTGGTCGTGTAATACGGCACTTG
>DRJJ01000012.1 GCA_011052255.1 Gammaproteobacteria bacterium
TCACCGGGCAACGCCAGCGTAGGTTTGCCGGCAACGATTGCCAGTATCAACGGCAATGCCGTGACCAGCGTTGAGGTTAACGGGTCGGTGATCACTATTAAATATAACAAGAAAGTGACTGCCAACGCCACCATCCTTATGAGCGCCACGTCGCCTGCCGGCGGCGGCACCATTATATGGAGCTGTACTGGTGGTAGCGTGTTAGCCAAATACCGGCCTTCGAACTGCCGTAAGTAAGACCAGCATCCCGCCCCGGGTTCTTTTGAACCCGGGAATTGCGGGCCCCGGGACGGAGGAATAGCCGCCATGAACAATCTGACGAATCAGCATCGGGGTTTCACACTTATAGAACTGATGATTGTGGTGGCCATTATCGGCATTCTGGCTGCGGTAGCCCTTCCCACTTACCAGGACTACACCAAGCGTGGTCATGTCACCGAAGGCATCATGATCGCCGGCGCTGCAAAAGCGGGCGTTGCCGAGTTCTTTGCCACCAAAGGCGTCTGGCCACCCAACCCGGGCAACGCCAGCGTAGGTTTACCGACAAACCCCGCCAGCATCAGCGGCAATGCCGTGGTTAGCGTTGCTGTCACCGGGTCGCAGATCACTATTGTCTACAACCAAAAAGTGGTTAACGGCACCTCAGTCGTGATGAAAGCCTCCGCAACTGCCGGTGACGGCACCATCCGTTGGAACTGTACTGGGGGCGACGTCCCCGGCAAATTCCGCCCACGCGTATGCCGCAAGTAGGCAGTTAACAATTATGCCAGGGATACCTCCCCTGCCGAAGAGGAAGCAGCATGTTACTATTCTCCCCAATTCAACCACAGTAACGTGGGGTTCGCACCTCTGGAACACCCAGCGTCGTCCGGCAAGCCAATGCCAACCCCCCATTTGACAGGCACGCCAGGTGCTCTCGCCCGCTCATTCGCCCTGGTGTTCATTCCACTGGTTATCGCGGCTGCCGTCTACTGGCCCGGTCTGACGGGTACTTTTCTGTTCGACGACTTCCCTAATTTATCCGTGCTCGGCAACATCGGTGACACGGATATCTACCACCGGATCGTCCGGTTCACACTTACCGGCATATCAGGCCCCACAGGCCGCCCGGTCAGCCTGTTGAGCTTCATGATCAACGATACGGCCTGGCCCACCAGCGCGTGGTCGTTCAAATACACCAACCTTATGTTCCATCTCCTGAATGGGGCACTGGTTTTCCTGCTGATCTACAAACTGTTCCGAATTATCGGGGTCACAGAAAGCAGGGCTCGCTGGATCGCCTTTTTCAGCACACTGCTGTGGCTGATCCACCCCTTGCAGACATCCACCGTGTTATACGTCATCCAGCGCATGACTGAACTCAGCGCACTGTTCACCCTGGCAGCGTTGCTCTGCTACGTTTATGGAAGAGAACGGATCGGCAGCTCGCCGAAAACTGCCTACGCGCTGATGACATCAGGGCTGGTCCTGTTTGGAACGCTGTCGGTTTTCAGCAAGGAAAGCGGCGTTCTGCTACTGCTCTATATCGTGACTATTGAATTTACCCTGTTGCGCCCCATGGGTCTTAAATCCACGCGCGGTTTCGGGTACTGGATAGCAGCCTTTATATACGCGCCGATCACAATTCTGATCCTTTATTTTGCCATAAATTTTGACTCCGCTATCGCAGGCTACGCAAACCGCCCTTTTACCCTGGGTGAGCGCCTGCTCACAGAATCCAGGATCCTGATCGACTATCTTTACCAGATAATAGTGCCCAGGCTGGGGGGTAGCGGGCTTTTCCACGAAGATTACCCGATCTCCCGCAGCCTCGTGAATCCACCCCAGACGCTGCCCGCGCTTGTGGGGGTGTTTCTTATTGTTACGTCCGGATTCATGGCAAGAAAACGCTTTCCAGTATACAGTTTTTCCATTTTTTGGTTTCTGAGCGGCCACGTTCTTGAGTCAACTTTCCTGCCCCTCGAACTGTACTTCGAACACCGGAACTACCTGGCCCTGCTCGGACCGATAGTAGGACTATCCTATGCAGCACTGAGTGCAGCCGGCAAACTGAAAAAGCTGTCGACATCGCTCCTTGCAGTGCTGGCTCTGACCCTTTCTTTCATCACCTGGAGTAACGCTACGCTTTGGGGAAATCCGGCCGTTGCCGCGACGGTCTGGGCCGAAGAACATCCCGGCTCCATTCGGGCACAACAGTATGCCAGCTCTATTGCAGTACAACTGGGCGATGTAAAAAGAGCCCGACAATATCTTGCAGATACTTTGACAAGATATCCACATGAATCGAGCCTGATTTTACAGGTACTCATGATGGACTGTCAGACCAATTCGGTAGACGAAGACCGTCTTTCGAAGGTAATGGCCGAACTTCCCGGCATTAACTACAGCAACGCCAGCCTGGACACGCTAATTTCGCTCAGCAGCGTATCCATGCAAAAGAACTGTGGCGCCCTGGACAACGAAGCCATGCGCAAAATCTTCGCTATTCTTATTAAAAATGAATCCTTCCAGTCGCCCGGGAAGCTGCACATGCTGTACTACTGGCTCGGCCAGTTATATGCCGATTCCCTGCAGCTGAATGCGGCCATAGAGGCGCTGGACAAGGCGAATGACTACATGGCTGTTCTGGATATTCCCCTGCTTCAGGCGGTCTGGCTGTCGAGCGCCGGGCTGTACGACGAGGCGCTCTCTTACGTGTACAA
>DRJJ01000013.1 GCA_011052255.1 Gammaproteobacteria bacterium
CTGCGTACACATTCGCGACAGGCCTGGGCAATATCACGCAGTACACAGTCACCTATCAGATGGCCATGATTATCGTTGACCGCTTTAAAATGATCAACGTCCAGCATAATCAGTGCAAACGGGGTCTCGTGGCGGTGCGCCAGATCGGCTTCACGTTCCAGTGCCTGCTTAAAACCGACACGGTTGGATAAACCGGTGAGAGGGTCCTGCATTGCGGTGATCAGTGCCTTTTTATACATCAGTGCGTTGTGTAAAGGGTTCAGCAGGCTGGCGAGCAGGTATTCCATTTGCACCGATTCAGACTCGCTAAAGGGTTTTTTACGGCTAAACTGGATTTCACCCAGGTTTTTACCGGCAATCAACAGGCGGTAAGCACAGCTGTTGGGAGATTCAATACCAACGCGAACCTCGGTGTCATAATCAGTGTTTTGATACAGTAAGCCGTCATGCGGCACACTGTGGCGAGCTTCTTCCGAGAATAGCTGGATCAGTTCAGTAAGGTTAAGGCGCGTATGCAGGGCATTGGCCAGTTTAATAGCATAGGCCAGTTCCGGTTTAATATCCGGCTGACTGCTTTGCTGCATCAAGGCCTGATCCATACGGCTACTGTTTGCGTCTACATTGATATCTGAAATAATTGCCATGCTGCACCTGTGTTTTATCGTTCTGTCTGATTAGTATGCTAGAACTGTGCCAGTAGCTAAATATTATATAATAGATAACAATAACAATAAGTTAAAAAATATTAAATATCGCGCGTCAGAATAATGTCATAACTTTGACGGCAAATACTTGCCCTTTCTCCGTGCTCTAGCCATATTATAGGTGTTTTACGACGAAATGGATGACTGGTCGGCAGGATGGTCACTTCAGAACGAGAATATACGTTACTAGCTGATCCGTGTGTTGCTGTATTTTATCAGGATGGATGCCCTTACTGCAAAAAATTGCTGCAGGATAATTTTGGCCAGAAGGCCATTGCCGACAAGACGCAAAAGCATTTCGATGTAATCGCGGTCAATATGTGGGGTGACCGGGAAGTAACAGATCTGAATGGCAACGCGACGACTGAAAAAAAGAACAGGTACAAAAAGAAATAGCTAAATATGATGTGGTGGTGCTGGACATGCAGTCAAAAACAAGCCTTGTCACACCTGACGGTCAAACTCGCACAGCGGGTCAGTGGGCACATGATCTGGATATAAAATATGCACCGAGCATGGTGTTTTTTGATACTCAGGGTAAGGTAGTGTTCAGGGCTGAAGCCTGCCTGCGTACCTTCCATGTCCGGCGTCATAGTGATTATCAGCGCGCCTGCCCGTTAATGTCTTTACTATCAGGCCCAAGCAAAAACAACAACTCTTCTACCTTGTCTTCCGGTAATGGATTGTTTTCAGGAATCTCACCGGGATAGGCGAGGGTACGCATACGGGTGCGTAATGGCCCCGGGTTATAACTGTTGGCGCGTATGTTGGTATTGGTTTCCAGTTCATCAGCCAGCATTTGCATAAGTGCTTCCAGCCCGAATTTCGATACACTGTAGGCTCCCCAGTATGCACGCGACTTGCGACCGACATCATCCGATACAAATACGATGGAGGCATCATCGGATGCAGCCAGCAGACCCAGGCAGGCCTGGGTCATCATGAACGGGGCGTTCAGATTAATCTGTATCGTGCGATACCACAGTTCGATATCCATAGACTGGACAGGGCTCAGCGCGCCCAGTATGGCAGCGTTATGTACCAGACCATCAAGGTGACCGTATTCCTTTTCCAGCTTCTGGGCCATTTCATCGTAGTCTTTTGGTGATGCCCCTTCGAGGTTAAGCGGGTAAATCGTCGGACGTGTCCCGGTTTCAGATTCAATCTGATCATAAACCTGTTCGAGCGGGTGTATCACTTCGCCGAGTAGCACCACGTGGGCACCCTGTCGGGCGCAGGCCAGTGCCGTAGCGCGACCCAGGCCATCGCCGGCGCCGGTGATCAGGATGACGCGGTCTTGTAAAGTCTGTTTGGTATCTGTCATGGATGTATTATCTTTTGTTACTGTGAGCAAAATTGTACTTGTTCAGGAATCATCTTTCTCGATAGTGCGTGCCTGGGTCTCAATCTGCTTGACGTCTTCCAGTTCCTTGCGTGCCTTGATGCCCAGTTCGCTAAGCTTGCGTGCGCCGGGTATCACCTGCCGGTCCATCGAGCCGACTGCCTTGTTGAAGGATTCTACGCTGCGCTGCAGATTTTTGCCCACCTTGTCGAGATGCTCTGTAAAGGTGGCCAGACGTTTATACAGTTCTTCACCCAGCTGACGGATATGATCGGCATTTTCAGCCAGTGCCTCCTGACGCCAGCCAAATGCGACAGCGCGCAGTAGCGCGACCAGACTGGTAGGTGTGGCCAGTATGACGCGTTGCTGTAAGGCATATTCAAGCAGGTCGTTGTTTCTTTCCAGGGCGGCGGACAAAAACTGGTCGCCGGGTATGAACAGCACAACGAAGTCAGGGGTGTTATCGAACTGGCTCCAGTAGGATTTGCTGGCCAGCTCTCGCACACGTGCCTGAACATTACGCGCATGCTGATCCAGCGCCTGCTCACGTTTGGCTTCATCCGTGGTTTCGACAGCAGTCAGAAAGGCATCCAGTGGTGTTTTGACATCGACAATAATGTCTCGTCCTGCGGGCAGGCGTATGATCATGTCGGGGCGCAGGCCACCCTGATCAGTGGTGTGTTGTTCCTGCTCAAAGAAATCAC
>DRJJ01000014.1 GCA_011052255.1 Gammaproteobacteria bacterium
CGGGTAAGCTTTAATAATCTCTCATTCAGACTTGTAAACCGGGAAGCGATAACAGTACAGCGTATCATTTTCGATAAGCTGGACCTGGCACGCAATGAAGCAAGCCGGCTTTTGATGTTGCGTGGCACGGGTGAAATAGCGGGTCGGGTATACAGGCTTTCCGGACAGATGGGCACGATCAGGGATATGGTTAATCCCATGTCACCGTTTCCACTGGAACTGCAAATCAAGGGTAAGGAATACAGCTTCACGATAAATGGTGTTATCAATCAGCCATTACAAGGGCGGGGTTTTGATCTGGCTGTGCAGGGTAATGTGTCGGAACTGTCCGATTTAATAGACTATAACCCTGACAAGAGAGAGCCACTTGGTGAGCTTGAAGGCAGTATGAATCTAAGGGGAGATGTTTCTGATATCAGGCTGGAGGAGGTTAAGCTTTCCCTGAAGCAAGGGGACGATATACATCTGGAGCTGCAAAATTATTCTGTCAATCCGGATACATGGGGTGAAAGTGGATTACAGATCAAGGGATATATAAATGATCCTAAGGTACTCAACTGGCTTTTACCGTATAGCTTACCTTCATTCCAGCACACGAATTTGACAGCAACCCTTTTTCGCAAGAATAAGGATTTTACGATTGAAGGCATAGATGTTCAGGCTAAAACAGCCGATGTTGCAATGCTTGAGCTGAAAGGGGAAATAGGCCTGGGTGATACAGCTGAATCGGGTCTCATAAAAAATATGGATCTGGCATTGCGTTTTTCAAGCACTAAAACTGAAACCATCATGCCTTTCCTGTTTGATGAGATGCCAGAAATAGGACAAACAAGCGGAACGCTTCGTCTGCTAATTAAATCAGGAGTGCTGTCAATAGAAAACCTGGAGCTCAAGGCGGGTAGCAAAAACACCTTACAGGTGAATGTGACAGGACAGATTAACAATATGCCAGTATCTGACAAGTCAGGTGGTCAGACAGTTGATCTAAAGCTGATCGTCACAGCAAATAACACCAGACTGCTGGAGCCTGTTTTCAAAGTATCTCTACCTGAAGTGCGTGATATCCGTTTCGAGGGACATTTAACGGGCTCATCTGACGACTTGAAACTGGACAAGATCGATTTGGTTGCCAGCCAATCGAAAAAGTTAAAGATCAAGACACAGGGAATAGTGCGATTTGGTGGCAAAGCCGGAATTTCAAACGGAGTTTCTGCAGAGCAGGCAATTAACCTTGATGTGCAGCTTTCGACATCTGACAGTCAGTCACTTTCTGCATGGACTGGTAAAGAGGTTCCAGCGCTCGGTCCAGTTAAGGCGAAAATGCGTGTTAGTGGCTCTTTTGACCATGTAGAAATTAATAAGGCCAGGGTAGAGGTCGGGAATAAAAAGGACTTCTGGCTGGTTGCTCGGGGTCAAATAGGCGCTATAGACCTCAAGCAGGGCGCTAAACTGCAATCAACCGAAATGCAACTACAACTGAACGCATCATCACTTCAGGCTTTACCGGGCTTTACAAGCTACAAACTACCTTCATTTGGGAAAGTATCAGGTAGTGCACGTATCACCAGTAAAGGCGATTCGTACAAGCTTGATAAAATCGAACTGATTACGGGTGATAGAAAGAACCCGGCACTGCGCATAAAAGGTTCGATTCTTGATCCGTTTGCATTGTTGGGTATTGAGCTTCAACTTGATGTTGATGCGGCTGTGTATGATTTACTTACCACCTATTTCAATCCCGGAATCCGTGACCTGGGACGTGTGAAAGGCAAGTTGCTGCTTTCTGATAAAGACGGGCCGCTGGGTATTTATGGCATGAATGTTACAGCTGGGAAAAAACAGGCTTACAGTCTTAAAGTGTCGGGAGATGTCGGAGATATCATGCGTAGGGATGAGCGTGATGCAGAAGTAGAGTTATCAGTTCAGGACTGGACTCTTGTTGAGAAACTGCTTAACAGGCCCTTGCCTGCGTTCGCGCCTATGCATTCTAAAGGCAGGCTTTTCGCAAAAAAAAATACCAGTCGATTTGATGGCGAAACCAGCATGGGTAAAACACAAATTACTACGAAGCTGTCTATAGACTATGCAGGGAAAAAACCCAGATTAACCGGATCAATAGTTTCACCCGGGGTGAATCTTTCGGATATCGGTGTGGTACCGAAATCTGTCGATAGCACCAAAACGAAGAAAACAGATACGCAAGACAATAAAGCTCGTATTTTTACAGCAGACCCTTTTTCGTTGCAGGCACTTGGGATGATAAATGGAGAGCTGCAGATCAAGGTCGATAAAATTCAGGGCACAGATCTGTCTTACAGTTCACTGGAAATGAAAATAGCCTTGAATGATAGCAAGTTAAGAATATTTCCAGCCAGATTTGTATTTACAAATGGTGCTGTCGTAACCGACTTTTCCATCAATGCCAGCAAGTCGCCGGCAAGTTATAAATTGAATATTGTCGCAGATGATGTCGACCTGGAGGCCGTCGCTTTACAATTCCAGAAGCAGCCTGTTGCAGTCAAAGGGAACATGGATGTCATCGTTGACCTGACGGCTAACGGGGACTCGGCACGTGCAGTGGCGTCCAGTCTGGATGGCAAGATTGGTCTGGTGGGTGAGAATATATCTCTGTTGAGGTCATATGTAGAACTGTTGATGAGGGATGTGTTGAGCTGGACCTTCAGTAGCTTCGGTTTGAGGGAACAATACGCGATCACTAATTGCGGGATTATTCGTTTGACTGCAAGGCAGGGATTACTTAGCTCTGATTTAATTGTCCTGGATGGCCCCAATATGAACCTGATGAGTGAACTGAAACTGAACCTCAGGGACGAAACCATTGATATGGTTCTCAACCCGAAAAAGAAAAACAGGATATTTTCCAGTGTTTCACCCGTTCAGATAAAAGGCCCGCTGCGTGACCCTGATGTAGAGGCTTTATCGGCCAGTGAAGTGGCATCGGGTTATGGCGGGCTGGTATTTATTCCGCAGGTTTTTATTCCGCTCAAGGCCCTGGATTTTCTGGGGGTGGGCGTAACCGATGATGGTACTGATGAGCAGAGCCCCTGTCTGGATATTGGCAAGACAAAGACTGAAGCGGGTAAATGAATTACAGGGTCGTGTGCAAATGCCTGTTGTGGCCATACTTCTGGCTATATTAACGGGATATGCAACGTTGCAAGAGAATATCGATCGTGTCATTGATGCACAATTCCAGCCGGAAAAATATTTTTAAATCTTTTGTCGTTAAGTGAGTCCAGGGTTTATCTGGCGATATCAAATTTCCTTTTTTGTGTATACAGCATCCTGACCAGTTCGTATTCGAATGGCGACCCGGTGTCATAGTATCGAAAAGCAACTGCGCGCCGCATATCGAGCCCCATGATTCCATAATAAGCATATACTTCCCACGAACGTTCTTTCAGGCCAAGAATCTTGATGTCATCGATGATAAAGAATTCGGCAAGAAACCCGAAACCATCTCGGAACGAAGAAGGTCCGAATATGGGTAGTACCATATATGGCCCCTGACCAAATCCCCAATAACCAAGTGTCTGGCCCAAATCTTCATCACGTTGGTATAAGCCGATCAGGTCCGTAGATGGATCCCAGAAACCGCCTATTCCTACAGTTGTATTGATAAGAAACCGGCTGGTGCCGATCAATGTGGATTCCAGCTTTAATTGCAGGATGGAGTTCATTACATTTCTTATTTCAGACATGTTAGAGAAAAAATTCGTTAGCCCTTTCTGTGCGAACCCAGGCAGAATCGTTTCATAAGCGCCCAACGCAGGCAGGAATATATGCTGGTCAAATTTTGCGTTAAATTTATAAATGCCGCGATTCATACCTTCCCACGGGTCATAGACATCCACGGCGTAAACCACATCATCTCTCAGGATTTCAGATGCAGGATGCATCACCGGTCCAACCGGGGTGGACTTGTCAGGTGTTGCTGCGCAGCCAGTCAGGCCAAGTGCCAGTATAAGCAGGAATGCGTATGGTTTATTCATTTGATTAATAACCTTTTTCTATTTTTTTGATTTTCGTTCTTCGTTGATATTACTCAGTAGCGGGTATTATTCAGTGAAAAACCGAACCATGTATTGCACATTGTCCTTATAGTCCATATTTCCACAGTGGCCACCATAGGGATAGACCTTTGCCCTGTCGCCCAGTAGCTGTTGCAGGTAATCTACCTCACCTGGCTTCATGATCAGGTCATCTGCGTTATGGATCATTCCTATTTTTGCAGAAGCCTTAAGGTATCCTTCAATGCTTTTAAGGCTTTCTGCGAAAATAAGTTTTTCCCGGGTCAGAGAGGGATCCTGTTTTTTGAAATGAGGGTAAAATATTTCGTCGAAGTATTTGCTAAAGCCAAGGCGTGTTGTCACTTTGCCATAATCGGTTAAGGATTCTGTCGTGGTGAGTTGGCTACCTTTGGGTACCACATAACCCAGATCATTCATTACATCGGCCGTAAATATCATGTTCGTTGATGAAATGCGGAAAGACAGGCCAATGAGTGGCGCCAGTTGTTTCCTGCCAGGTGTATCTTCTTTGTAGATTCTGTACAGAAATTCATTGTTGAATTTAATTTCATCTACTTTCTGGTATTCTTGCGAGAATCGATCCATTACTGCCTGGTAATAGGTGTTAAAATTATCGAGTCCACCAGGGATATTATTTTCCAGCATGTCATCCAGTATGGTGACCGAGTGGTACAGATTTAGAGGTGGATTAATCATCAGCACTTTTTTGAAATTAAATACCTTTTTCTGTTCATCAAGTTTGGCGACAAACGCTGCCTGTGCACCACCCAGGCTGTAGCCAATCAGGTGGTAATCAGTCACTTCTACCTTTTCACTGATCCGGGCACTCACACGTTGCATGACCTGGTATAAATCGGCTGAATCCTCGGGCAGGTGCCCCGGTATTCCACTGGTTGACGCGTTCACTTCAAAATTGGTATGTGTGGGTGAAGACAGGGAAACAACATGGAAGCCTGCCTGATAAAAGGCCTTGTTTATTATCTGCATCTTGCCTGAATGGTAACCGGCACCTGTGCCGGCTATTGAAAATATCAAAGGTGCTGCATGATCCTGATAGGCAAGTGAATACTTCATGCCTTGTTGATACCAGAACACCTCGGGTATCTTGCGGCCCTTTATCGGTGGCAGTGTATAGACCTTTAGTGGGATTTTCCCAGGTAGCTGGGCCCTGTATTTGGCAGGTGTGCCAATAATGGTCGCAGCATAGCTGTCGGTTATCGGGTAACCATAGGCGCTGGCCTGTACTGAATAACTACCAAACAAGCTTGATATCAGCAGGGCATATATAGATATTTTTTTCATGGTATTGTCACCGGTAGTGCATCACATCTGGGTTTCTGTAGTATGAAATTGACCATATACTAGACGACCCTGTCACAATTGACCGAATTACCTAGTTAGCGTTGGTGCGTAGAATAACACAGGTTTTATTTACTGCGTTAATGCACGAGTGCTACAATCACGGACTGTTTTACAGGATTCGAACTAATAATACTCAAAGGGGTTATCTATGCCGAACAAATATTTTCGTACAATCAGTGCACTGCTTTTATCTGCCATACTGGGTTCATTTGCATCTGCTGCCAACGCAGAAGAAAAAACCATCCAGATCCTCGCACCCTGGGAAGGAGAGGGTAAGATGTTTCAGATTGGGACTGAAACCATCCAGTTTGTCGGCACCTTTGAAGGTGTCATGTACATGGACAAAAGCAAGAACGAACTGAGCACAGCGTTCTTTATCTGTCCGGCAACTCAGGATATTAATACCACAACAGGCAAGACCAGCGCCAGTGGGTATTGTTATATAGTCGCACAGCGCGGCAAGGTATTTGCAAAATTTACCTGTAAAGGCGAAGCGGTAGGCTCCTGCGACGGCACAATGACGATCACTGGCGGCACAGATGGTCTGGAAGGGATCAAGGGTTCCGGTCCTATGCATGTCCGTACCGCGATTGGCGCAGTTGCGGCAAATGTTAACAGTGGCGAGATTGTGCGCGCGGCCAAGGGATTGGTTGTCTGGCCTAAGATGAAAATCACTTTACCCAAGGCTAAAAAGAAATAGATCAGTTATGCTGAACAGCTATTAATTCTGTAGAGAATTAAAGCAATAAAAAGCCCGGCAGGTTTACCTGCCGGGCTTTTTTTATATCAGGCCTTCTGGAATATGAGGCCTTAAGGGTTTGACAATTAACCCAGTTTTGCCTTGATTGCGTTAATAACCGCATCACTGGAAGTGGCATCAACCGTTATCAACAGGCCTTCGTTGTCATAGTAACCGATCAGCGGCGCTGTTTTTTCATTGTAGGTAGCAAGACGGTTGCTGATGGCTTCTTCAGTCTCGTCTTCACGTTGTACCACGGCGCTGCCACACTTGTCGCAGATTCCTTCTACCTTGGGAGGGTTGCTCTTTACGTTGTAGATGGCCTGGCATTTCGAATTCTCACAGGTACGACGTGTGGTCAGACGATCGAGTATCACATCACGTGCTACGTCGATGTTCACGGCCATGTCCAGTGATATACCAATACGTTCCAGCAGTACCTTAAGTTGCTCGGCCTGCGGGATGGTGCGCGGGAAGCCATCCAGCAGAAAACCTTTCTCACAATCCGGTTCCTGCAGACGCTCTTCCATAATGCCCATGATCAGCTCATCAGGAACCAGATCGCCGGCTTTCATGAAGGCGTCGGCTTTTTTGCCCAGTTCGCTACCGGCCTGAACAGCACCACGCAGGATGTCACCGGTTGAAATCTGTACAGAGCCATCAATCTCGGTCAGTAATTTGGCTACAGTGCCCTTACCTGCGCCCGGGGCGCCTAGCAGTATTAGTTTCATTATTTAGTTCTCTTCTGGTTAGCGGAAGTTATACAGTGCGCATAATCTATAGAAATAATCCTTGCAGGGCAAGGCCGTATAGTGGCGTGTAGCACATAAATATCTGATTATTGGATAAAAATATTTATCATTCGCGAGTGATAAACAAAATAGCATATAATACTTGACATAATAACTATGGTAATTCAGACTGTCTCGCCCAGATAGGCATGCTAGCAATGTCTTTAGTATTTTTAATGTAAAATTAGTTAATTATGAGGTTTATTATGGACTTACCAGAACGTGATGGTGATGGCTATCTGCGTGACATGAATGACTGGACGCCAGAAATCGGCCGCGCCATGGCTGAACGTGACGAAATTGATCTGGATGACCTGAAATGGGAGCAGATCATGAAGGCGCGTGAATACTTTGAAGAAAACTCCACCGTACCGCCCATCCGCAAGTTTGCCAAATATATTGGTCAGGATCAGAAAGCGATATTCAAGATGTGGATGACAGGCCCAATGAAGCCTATTAGCAAGTATGGTGGTTTGCCCAAGCCAACAGGCTGTGTATAAGGCCGATCGGAGCGGATAATGATAGCTACAGACTGACCCGATAAAGGCAGATGGATCAAAGCGATCCATCTGCCTTTTTTTGCACAGGGCCGTGCCAGGGTTCCTTACACCTTATGGACGTGCCTTGGCGATGTAGTCTGAATTTGCAAAACAGGCCGGCGTTAACAAAAACGCCATACTGGATATACAGAAGCTCCAACGAGTACCGATTTCATCGCTACGCCGGATTACTTATTCTGTTCCGGATATGCGGTTCTATTTCCTATCCTGAAATAAAAGGTAGCACCTTCATCAACACTCGCATTGGCCCAGATCAGACCATTGTGTTTAAAAATGATACGCTGCACGGTTGCCAACCCGATACCCGTCCCTTCAAACTCAGAACCGTGTAGACGCTGGAAAGGATCGAATAGTTTTTTGCTAAATTGCATATCAAAACCGACGCCATTGTCTTGTATATAGAAAACGGTATCACCATCTTGCCTGGTCTGGCCCAGTTCTATGGTTGCTTTATCAGATCCATGTGTATATTTCCAGGCATTACCAAGCAGGTTCTCCAGTGCAATATTAAGTAGTCTCTTGTCGCCCTGGCAGACTAGATTTTTCTGAATAGTTACATTCACACTGTGCCTGGGCTCTTGTTCCTGCAGATGGTAAACAATCTTAGTAGCCAGTTCCGACAGGTTGACAGAAGCGTAATTCATCTCGGTCCTGCTGACACGAGACAGCATCAGAATATCATCAATCAACAGTCCCATACGTTTTGTTGCCGCGCAGACACGATTCAGGTATGAACGTCCCTGTTCATCCAGCTGATCGCTATTGTCATCAAGCAGTGCCTTTGAAAATCCGTCTATTGCCCGTAGCGGGCTGCGTAAATCATGCGAGACTGAATAACTGAATGATTCAAGTTCTTTTGTACGGGCTTTAACCTGGTCTTCAAGATGGTCTCGATATGAAATCAGCTCCTGCGTATCATTGTACAGGCGCATATCTGCGTCTTCGATGCTGATCCCGAGTACCCTGAATTCATCATTGCGCAGGGTGAGCTCGGGTAGTCTAATATTTCCCCTGCCAAGGGTGTCCAGATACCTGATTGACTGGTTGAGTGGTTTGGTAATCCATTTTGAAAAGATATAAGACACGCAGAAAAGAATGACCAGAATCGCGAGCAGGTAGAACCAGAAGGTACGCAGTAATTTTTGCTCAATAGCATCTAATCGGGAGGTGTTGATGTCCAGGATCAGCGTGCCAATACGTTCACTACTGAAATAGACGGGCAAGACAGTGACTAAGGTACTGTTTTTGTTAAACCAGTGCGAATAGGCATCTGAGATACTGCCTACGTCATGGTTTAACGAATCGATTAGTTCGTGTTGGTATGGAAGCTGGAGCTGATTATTGCCGGGTTCCGTGTGGCCTAGAATCAATTCATGATTGTCTATGACGGCAATTTCACGAATAACCAGCGAACCCGGTTTCAGGTTACTGCGTCGGCTTGATTTATAAACCTGATTTAGCCTGTCCCATAATTGAAAATACTTGTTGTAGCGAACATCATCCGAAATAACCAGCGCCAGGGTTTTCGCCAGCTGTTCGGAGCTTTCCTGCATGGTTTCTCGAGTTAAATTAACGGCTGCCTGAAAGTTGAAAAAAGCGATAGCGCCTGATATCAGTAATCCGGTGGTGAGCAGCAGTGCGCCCAGTTGGCGTGAATAGGATTTTTTTATCCAGCTATATATCATAGAAATTATTGGACTTGTTAGTTCAGGCGCCAGCCAAGTTCAGTCAGCATTACTTTAATATCATCATAAAATTTGTTTTGTTTAATCACGAAGCCGTCGATACCCAATTCCTTCAGCAATTGCCTGCCTTCCGCATCCGCAGGCATATTGACAAGTGCATCATTCAGTTTGTCTATCGTATCGCTGGGTACCGAGCGGCCTGCTACGACAGGGGTGAACGGAAAGGGGCCGATGCGGTCAATAATATGCAGGCTTTTTCCTGTTTGTGGGAATTTTTTCAGATATTCGACCCATACATATTCGTCTATTGCGGCAACGTCAGCCAGGCCGTTTAAAACGGCGGTGATGCTGCGCTCATGATTTCCGGCGTTCAGTAATAACCTGAAATGTGTTTTTATAGCGATACCCTGTTTTTTCAGCTGGAATGCCGGTGCTACAAAGCCGGAATTGGAACGCGGGTCCGAGTAGGACAGAATCTGCTGCTTGAAATCGGTCAGGCTTTTTTCAGGTCGTCCTTTACGGGTCACTATTACACTGTAGTAGAGCGGCTTGCCGTTAAACAGCGGCACACTCAGCAGCTGCTGTTTATCCAGCGCATGATCCTGTACGTAGGGCGCGCCACAGGTCCAGCCGATCGCGTCCGGGTTATCGCGCAGGGTATTCGAGAGCTCCTGATAAGTGCTGGCAAACACAGGTTTAAGAGAATGGCCGGATTTTGCTGTCAGGTATTGGGTAAACCGCTCAATTAGATTGGCGTTGCCACTGTTGATGATGACCCCTGACACCACAAAGTCATGTGATTTGACCGAAACATCTGCCGCGGCCAGTATGGAGGCAGTCAGGAAAAACAGTATATTAATCACAAAAACAATGGGTTTTACCATAATTAAGGCGTACTATCCGGGCAGTCATTGTATTGAACTCACTATCGTATGAGTTTGTTTATAGTCCTGTCTGAATTATAGCGTTTTAGCCATGGATTGCGATAGCTATATGCACGCATGGATTTCAGAGCCATATGCCAGTCAACCGGGTGTATACTTGTGTCGCACAGCAAGCCATGTGTACTATGCGCATATACAAAACAGTAAGGAGTTAATGTGGCTAAACCAACTTGTCCCGAATGTTCCGTGAGCGGGATAGAGCATATCGCATCAAAAGACAGCGTAGAGCATTCGCGCCGTCGCGAAGCCTGGTTTTATGTTGTTTACTGTTCGGAATGTGGCCATGTTTACGGGGTGTTTAGCAAGCATGTCTTTACACAAGGAAAACCTGTCCAGTTTGTTATGCCGGGCAAGTGAGCTTTTAGTTGTCTAAACGATAATACTGACTATCTGTATACTGATTTCGAGTATGAAACAGGATCACTCTCTCTCCTTTCGATATAAACTGATCACCGGTTTCGTGATGGTTATACTTATCCTGTCTGCGAGCATGGGCATCACTCTGTACCGGATGTTCAAGGTTACGCACCTGGGTATTGACGCTATCGAAAACCGCTATCCGATGGCCATGCTGGCGCATGATGCGGTATTCAAAATCAACCAGTCCCAGTCCTACTTGCACAGCTATCTCCTGACCGGGGATGCGAGCTATTATCAGTCCTATAAAAATATTCTTGGCCACCTTGCCAGCGATATTGGCCGGATTAGCCAGTATGAATCCGGGCAAGAGGCCGGGGAGAAGGTGACCGCTCCCGGTCTGAAAACCACGTTGCGTTTACTGACGCAGCTGGGTAAGGCCGGTGAACGAATTGACTATTTACAGAAAAACCCCCGGGATAATTACCTGATAATGACCGAAGCGGCAGAGCGGTTAAATCCACTGGCATTGCAATACCTCGGCTTTCTGAATGAATACATCGAAGAGATGCGCGATAAAGCAATAAACAGGCGCAACCTGGATATCCTTAACCGTTTAACCGATTTGCGCCATAACTGGTCACAGATGCTGGCCGGATTGAGGATTGCATTGGCGTCTCATACCCTGGACAACATGACCGACGTGATTACCTATCTTGATGTCAGTCGAATACAACTGAACGAATTGCAGAACCTGAAACCCGAGCTAGGGATCGAAGGTATCAGTACCCTGTCCAACATACATGACAAATATGACAGCGCGTTGGATGAATTCAGGCTACGATACGAAAAATCAGACTGGCGCGAAGATATCAAGCTTATGAAGACAGTAGTGCTGCCCAGCATGCATGAGCTGGAAAACTTGTTGGGACAAGTGTCTACCCGTCAAAGCAATATATCCAGGAAGGTGGGTGTTCTGCTAACCGATTCACTGGAGGGTATACGCACAGGTGCTGTTATTATTCTTATATTGGCTGTGCTGCTGGCAGTGATGGTGGCTACGCTACTTATTCAGTCACTGGTTAAACCGGTACATGAATTAATACGTGCAGCAAATGATGTGGCCAATGGTAATCTCAGCGCGCGTGTTACACCACAGGCAAATGATGAATTCGGTGAACTGGCTGTCCGTTTTAATGACATGGTGTCTCGCCTGCGTTCTGAAATGAACCAGAAAGACGTGGCGGTATCCGAGTTGACTTACAAGGTTAATCAGGCCGAGCAAAGCAGTATCGAAAAGTCTGAATTTCTTGCGCGATTAAGTTATGAACTTAGAATACCGCTTACAACTGTGGTTGGATATGCTGAGGTAATGCTATCAGATGCCAGAGATGCACATGATCAGGCACAAGAGAAAATAACGGCGGGTATTATTGAATCAAGTCAGGTCTTGATGCACCTGGTTGACGAGGTTGTGGTGCTGGCCGACATGGAGTCCGGAAATGTTGAACTGGAATCAAGCAATGTTCGGGTCA
>DRJJ01000015.1 GCA_011052255.1 Gammaproteobacteria bacterium
GAACTGGTCCAGGACGTGGTAATGAAATTCCAGCTGCAAGCAGAAAAACTGGGTATCCGCCTGAGAACGCAGTTTGGCGCCAACCTGCCCAATGCCTATGGCGATATAGGGCTGATGCAGCGGGTGCTGGATAACCTGATCGAAAATGCACTGCGCCATACACCGGAGGGTGGGCAGGTGAGTGTAACGCTTGATGCCAATCCAGACAGGCTTACCGTAAAGGTCGCAGATAATGGATGCGGCATCCCGCCCTCGGAATTACCCCATATTTTTGACCGATTTTATCGTATGGAAAAAAACCGTGAAAATGTAGAGCATGCAGGTCTTGGCCTGGCTATCGCCAAACGCATACTGGATTTGCATGGCAGTGTTATCCATGCAGACAGTGTCTTGCAGCATGGTACTACGTTTGAGTTCCATGTCCCGGCATACCGCTGATTACCCCATACGTCCTGAACCCTTTTTATAGCTTGTGACAGAAAAGTTATCTTTTCGTGATTGTGTTGTGACAGATGTTTGTCAATCTTGTCTTCGGAATAACACAATACGAAAGGAGTATGAAAATGAATAAATTTAATAAACTTGCAAGCGCAGGGATTCTTATGGCGATGTCAGCTAATGTAGTGATGGCTGATGATGAACACGCAGGCATGTATGCCGTAACCATTACCAATCTGACCAAAGGCCAGACATTTACACCGATACTGGCTGCCAGTACGAAAAAAGGCAGTACGGTATATACCCTGGGCTCGCCAGCATCTGACGAGCTGGAAATAATCGCCGAGAGTGGTAATAGTCAGCCGCTGGCGAATAAGTTAAGTAGTGAAGGTAATGCACTGGATACCGTGTCAAGCGGTGCCCTGCTGGGTCCCGGGCAGAGTGTGACGTTAAATGTAAAAATGAACCGCCAGTTCCGTCATGTGAGTATCGCGTCGATGCTGATTCCAACCAATGATGCTTTTATTGCGACCAACAGTATTCGCGGGCCAAAGAAAAAAGGTCATAGCGTAACCGTTTACTCGGCGGTTTATGACTCGGGTACTGAAGTAAATGACGAGTTATGTGTCAATATGCCGGGCCCCTTCTGTGGCGGCGAAGGATTTAACGAAGCAGATGGAGAAGGTTTTGTACACATTAACATTGGTATGCATGATATAGGCGATCTTGCTTCGTCGCAGTTTGACTGGAGAAATCCGGCTGCGAAGATAGTTATTAAACGTATTAAGTAATTCAGGCGTTACCCTCCCTGTATAACCTGTACAGGGAGGGTTTTGTGTGTCTGACCAGTATCATGTGGTTATCTATCTGAATTAAACGGAACAATCTGGTGTGCACCGATTGCACGTACAGCCTGGCAGTCTGTAAATTCAGGCGTTGGTTGATTTTTAGCACTTTGCTACAGATGCATATATCATAAACGTATGACCCTTAACGAACTTCGCTATCTGGTCGCGGTTGCCCGCGAACGTCATTTCGGCCGTGCGGCACTAAGCTGTCATGTCAGCCAGCCCACTCTGAGTGTGGCGGTCAAGAAGCTGGAAGATGATCTGGACGTCGTATTATTTGAGCGCGCTCGTAATGATGTGACTCCAACACCCGTTGGTCAGCAGGTGATAGAGCAGGCCATGCAGGTACTTGAGCAGGTCGAGCAGTTACGCAATACGGCACAACAGGGTAAGGACCAGCTTAATGGCCCGATCCGGGTTGGTGCGATTTATACCATTGGGCCTTACCTGTTTCCGTATCTGGTTGAAAATCTGCACGAAAGTGCGCCAGGCATGCCTTTGCTGATTGAAGAGAATTACACAGCTCGTTTGACCGAGCGACTTAAGCAAGGCGAGCTGGACGCTGCAATTATCTCGTTACCCTATGAAGAACCCGGAATTGTGACCCTGCCCCTTTATGATGAACCGTTTGTGGTAGTGCTGCCATCGTCTCACCCTCTTACGGCACAGTCTGTCATCAGTAACAGCGATTTGGCCAAAGAGTCTATCTTGCTGCTGGGTGCCGGTAATTGCTTTAGGGACCAGGTGATCGAGGCCTGCCCGGAATGCCTGCACACGAGTCAATCTGGCCAGAGTGGTGGCCAGACCCTGGAAGGCGGCTCACTCGAGACTATCAGACACATGGTGGCCTCAGGCATCGGTATTACCGTATTACCGATTACTGCAGCCGGTGCTGACCGGTTCTCGCAGCGCCTGATCACCATTCGACGCTTCGAACAACCGGAGCCGGAACGGCGTGTTGCGCTGGCCTGGCGGGTCAGCTACCCGCGTAGCAAGGCAATCGACAAGCTGGTTGAGGCGATACGTGTTGCATCATTGAGTGGTGTACGTCCGGTAAACTAGTATAGTTATTTACTATCATAACATTAGTTACAATCAATTATACTAATGACAAGGCAGGCCCTATTATTCTCTTCGTAGACAACAAACCACGGAGAAAAGATGATGAGCAAAGAAACTTCAGTAACCATTAAAAACCTTGAATCTGCTTTTGCCGGTGAGTCGATGGCATACATTAAATATATGTATTTTGCGAAGGTGTGTCGTGCACAGGGCGATGAAGAGACAGCAAAAGTGTTTGAGAATACAGCCAGACAGGAAGTCCACCACGCATTCGGCCACCTGGATTTGTTGATGCCGGCGAGTGAGTTGAACCCGGCAGCTTGCCTGGAGCTGGCCATTGAAGGTGAAACTTACGAATACACCGAGATGTATCCTGAGTTCAGACACCTGGCCATGCAGGAAGGCAACCATGAAGCGGTAAAGGAGCTGAGTGAACAGATTGAAGAATCGCGTGAGCATGCGCAGATGTTTCAGAAAACGCTCGAGATGGCAGAGAAGCGCTTTGAAGTGTTAACGCGAGTTGAACAGAAGCACGCCGATCATTATCGCGAAGTCCTGAAGGCCGTTAATGCCTGAGTCGGGTTCATGTTTAATTAATACTAATTTCTGGAGAATTGAGATGAAAAAATGGCTATGTGTAGTATGTGGATTTGTGTATGAAGAAGCAGCGGGTTTACCAGAAGAAGGTATCGCTGCCGGAACATCCTGGGATGACATTCCAGATGACTGGGAATGTCCGGATTGCGGTGTGGGTAAAGCTGACTTTGAAATGGTTGAAGTTTGAGCTAATTTAAAAGTAAGGAATGACTATGTCTGATCCAGTCATCATTATTGGCAGTGGCGTGGGCGGCTACACCGTAGCCAGAGAATGGCGTAAGCGTGACAAGGAAACGGCGCTGATGATCATCAGCGCCGATGGTGCCGAGTCTTATTCCAAGCCAATGTTGTCCAATGCACTTGATAAGGGCAAACCAGCAGATTCGCTGGTCATGGCTGATGCCGAAAAGATGGCTGATAATCTGAATGCTGATATTCGCAGTCGAGTGCGACTGGAATCCATTAATCCTGCACAGCATAGTGTTAGCACCACCGCAGGCGAGTTTACATATAGCAAGCTAGTGTTGTCCATGGGTGCCAACCCGATCAGGTTGGTGTTCAAGGGAAATGCGGCAAATGAAGTGTTATCGGTAAATAATCTGGACGATTATCGATTATTCAGGGACCAGCTGCAGGGTAAAAAGCAGGTAACGATTATTGGCGCAGGCCTGATAGGTTGCGAATTTGCCAACGACCTGTGTAATAACGATATCAAGGTTCAGGTGATTGATCTGTCGCCGCAGCCACTGGGACGCTTGTTGCCTGAGAAAATGGCGGATGCCGTAAAGCAGTCGCTGGCGGATCTTGGTGTGTGCTGGTATCTGGGTAAATCGGTGTCTGAGATAAATACTCATGACAGTGGCTATCGCCTAACGCTTGATGATGGAAGCCTGCTTGATACCGAGCTGATTTTATCTGCGGTAGGCTTGCAGCCCGTGACCGAACTGGCAGCAACAGCCGGGTTTGATGTGCAGCGCGGTATCGTGGTTAACCGCAAGCTGCAAACAAGTGATTCAGACGTGTATGCCCTGGGTGATTGTGCCGAGGTAGAAGGTCTGGTATTGCCATTTATTTTGCCACTGATGAATGCTGCGCGCACCCTGGCGGCCAATCTGGCAGGAGATGATGTGGAGGTCAGTTATCCGGCGATGCCGGTGGCAGTCAAAACACCCGCCATACCGTTGGTGATATGCCCTCCTTCTGCCGGTAGCCAGGGGATCTGGACAGAAACAGATATGGGCGTTGGCATACAAAGTCTTTGCCATTCCCCGTCTGGCGATTTACTGGGTTTCGCCTTATCAGGTGCTACGGTTAGTAAAAAGACGGAACTGGCAAAGCAGATAGCACACTGGTTATAAGAGGCGCCGGGTTCGGTTTATGTTGTTTTCACATCCCGCCAGTATGGTTAAGATATTAGTGCGCTCGTTAGTAATACTCATCGCGATATAGACAAATATCATAGCTGAGAAAATCCCGGCATAAGTGAATACCTCTGCTGGAATGGCCTGATAGAAATTTATGCCATCAATAGCCTGCACCTTATCCGGGTACAGAAAGGCATACCCTGCGATGGCCAGTGAGAATATGGCAGACAAGGTCATTTGCCACTTCCATGACGAGCAGGCATTGCTGGATGTGAGTGTAAAAACCAGTGTTGCGAGCCAGAACACAGCCATGGCGATCATGTCCAGGCGTAATGAGGTATAGCTGTCAAACGGCAAAGCGATAGTAAACAGTGAAGCGCCGAGAAAAGCTACAATCAGCCCACCAGTAAAGGCGCTGGTAATTTTCCCAATCATCATGATTACCCCATTAATGTGCAATATGTATATTAAAGGTAATCGATTTTTCAGGAAGCACGTAGTCCATACGCGCCATAGTCTTGGCTTTGGGATGGTAAAGCGCTGCATCGGTTGGTGCGATTCAGGGTTAGATAGAGAGCAATAGATGTGCGACAGAGATAATAAAGCAACCTGAGTGAAGTCTAGTTTGTACGCCGTATTAATTCAAGCTTCTGTTTTTTACTAAGTTTTTTAATTTCAGATTCGCGTATACAGGCTTCGGAGCGACTTGTTACTCGTTCTGAATAGACCAGTGTGACCGGGCGTCGAGAGCGTGTATAGCGGGCGCCCAGCGTGGTGCTGCTGTTGTGCTCTTCAACACGACGATCAACATCTGTGCAGACACCGGTATAAAGTGTATGGTCAGCGCAGCGAACGATGTAGGTATTCCATCTGGACATGGTGATTAACGGGATTTAAAGCCGGTAGCAGTCCCATCAGAACCATAGATTAATTTCATGCCTATGTACTTGTGGTTGCGAACAATTGTTCTCAAGCTATCAAGGGTGTTATAAGGCAGGTCAAGTAACAGGCTGTTTACCAGCCAGCCAGGCAGGCTGCCACCCGGCTCGATATGTTGCTGCCAGATAACTTTTGTCCAGCCACCGGGCTCAGGAATGAATTGATAGGATCCGACGGATCGAGTAATGGGTATGAGTTTAATTTTTTTAATGTATTGGCAGGTTTCTGTTTGTTTAGTATTACAGTAATCCGGGCTGGCATTCATTTTCATGGTAATGGCTCTGCTTTTTGCATCCTGGCTGAGTACGGTATGAAAGATAAGGCCACGATTAGTAATAAACAAGGGCATCATGCTGATTTGAAAATTGTAACGCTCAGTAAAGCTTATTTTTTCCAACAGAACCGGCTCGGCACAATTATAAACCCATTGCGGACAGGCATCGGTATCATTCATGACTGCAAGCAAGCTTCCTATCCTTGCCTTTATCCTGATTTCACCCTTGAATTCCTTGATAGATGAATCTGGAACAGCCCGTAGATAAATTTGAATTCCCTGCTCATCCTTTTCAAGTTGCCATGGTTGTGCAAGTACAGAACTTGCCTGGAAATACAGTAGCACGACAACTGTCAGCGATTTGAAATAAAAAATCATACGAAGAGTATTGCACAGAAATCAGGTGTCGTCAGAGAGCCAGTCAGCTGGTTTCAGGTAGTTCTCGTACAGATCGTTCTCTGGTGTACCGGGTTCAGGTTTCCAGTTGTAGCGCCATTTGACTAAAGGTGGAAGCGACATAAGGATAGACTCTGTGCGACCGCCGGATTGTAGCCCGAATAGTGTGCCCCGATCATATACCAGGTTATATTCGACATATCGACCGCGACGATATAACTGAAAATCGCGTTCACGTTCACCGTAAGGTGTATCCTTGCGTTGGGCAACGACAGGTTGGTAAGCAGTCAGATAATGATCACCAACACTGCGCATAAAAGCAAAACAGTGATCAAAGCCACCTTCATTCAGATCATCAAAGAACAAGCCGCCCACACCACGTGTTTCGTTGCGGTGCCTAAGGAAAAAATATTCATCACACCACTTCTTGTATCGAGCGTAAACATCATTGCCAAAGGGGGCGCAGGCAGCCTTACTCATCCGGTGCCATTGAATAACATCTTCACGAAATGGATAGTAGGGTGTCAGGTCAAAACCACCACCAAACCACCAGACCGGGTCGGTACCTTCCTTTTCTGCAATGAAGAACCTGACGTTTGCGTGGGAGGTGGGTACATAGGGATTCAGTGGATGTATGACCAGTGACACCCCCATTGCCTGGAAACTGCGGCCGGCTAGCTCAGGTCTGTGCGCAGTAGCTGAGGCGGGGAGGTTGTTGCCGTACACGTGTGAAAAATTGATGCCGGCCTGTTCAAATACAGCGCCATCCGCCAGTACCCGTGTTCGACCGCCTCCACCATTTTCATGTTGCCATTCTTCCTGCTGAAAAGCCCTTTTTTCTTCAAAAGAGGCCAGGCCTGTGCAAATAGTATCTTGCAGGTTAAGTAAGTATGTTTTTACGGCATTAAGATCTGGTTTGGCTGACATGAGGTTTCCCCGGTTGTATATTTACAGCGATACTTCAACGTGTGGGTTGGCATATTTGTCGCCGTCAACAAACGGCTTGCAAAGGATTATGCGTTTCGATTTAACGGCATACTCTTTAGTTAAAATTTGTTTCAGATTTAGCATGCGTTGTTCAGCCAGTTTCAGGATCGCTGTATTGTCTTTTACAGTATCAATTTGTTGATCATGATTAATGTTCTGGCTGTCACCGGTATCAAGCAGCGCCATGCGATCATGTTCAGTTGCGTGGGCACAAAGGCGCAGTTCAACTTCAGGCCTTTCCACGGTGATTTTTTGAAGGCGTTGCAGATAATCATGCTGGTCTTCCGGGAAAGCAATCTGGCCAGGCTCGTATTCAATATCCTTTAGCATGACAAAGCCGTCAGGGTTGAGTGCGGAGTCTGCCAGTGCAAGTGCAATACCGTAAGGGCCAAGCGCATAAAGCAGATAAGAACTGACCCCGGTTTTGATGGCCTTGGTGATAGCAATATTAATAACATTACCGAGTGAAAAATCCGGGTTGGCCATGTTGCCTGATACGGGAATATCCAGTTTGATGTTATTGTTTGCATCACGTAACATGGCCAGTGCCTGTTCCAGTGGCATGCCGATTTGCTTGCGCAGCTGGCTTGCTTTTGATGTGCTTACCGGTGCCACCTCCAGGTTGCGGGCGACAATACCCATCTGGCCGGAGAGCTCACCACTGGTACTCTTTAAGGTGCTGTCACTATCCAGTTGTCCCTGCCGGAACTGGTAACCCGTGTAGTGGGCAAGATATGGACTCAGGCGCGGAAGACTGATTGATCGTGATATCAGAGTCAGGTCCATGTCGGTTTGTGGAGTGAATGGATACACATTGCCCGATAGTTTCACTGATCCGAATTTCTCTGGTAGTAATTCCAGTTGCAATGATGTGGGTTGTTGTATTTGTGTACTATCGAGTTTGCCTGATTCTGCCTTTTTTATCTGCAATTGAGAACGATACTCAGGCTCCACACTTGCATCATTAATGCTCAGGCTACTATCGCCGGTAACTGACAGTGATGACATTTTAAATATAAAAGCGGGTCGTTTATTATCTGTTCCGGTTACGGTCTTGCTATCTGATGCCTGACTGGATTGGCCAGACTCGCCTGAATTTATTGCTGAACCCGATTTAGCGGGCGCTGCGTCCGATAACTTGTTCATGGGTGTCAGCGCGCCCTGTTTATCACGTGAGATAACCAGTTGCAGTTTGTCGAGAACAATATTTCCGAGGTTAAGGTTATTCAAATTAACCAGACTGAGCTGGTCGATAGTGATAAGTTCACTACGAGCAACAGGTGACGAATTACTGGACAGGGTATCTCGTAATACAGAGGTCTGAGTGAGTTGAATACCGGTCAGCTCGATATTATTTCGGGTCTTGATATCAAGATATTTGGCGTCGAACTTACTGAAACGCAGTAATTCGATATTTTTACCAGGCTGTAGGAAGCTTGACTGTTTGACAGAAAGAGAACCGCTATGTGTAAGCTTGACTTGTTCCTGGCCAGACGAGCCCTTATACAGGGTCACACTGTTTTTACCTTTGATGGTGATATCACTGGCACTGAATGCCAGTTCCGGGTGGGTATATTTTGTATTGGTTAGTATGAAATCACCGTCATGGCTGATATGCAGGCTTCCCTGCTCTTCAAGCTTTACGGCCATCTTGCCGGTTACGGTAAGTTGACCGTACAGGTCAGGCATTAGCGGTTGCAACTCAAGGGTGTCAAGATCAATTCTGCCGAATACACCCAGGGTTTCACCAAACAGACTCATATTGACGTCCAGCTCGAGATTTGTGCCATTGAAAGCGCCATTGAATGTAAGATGTGCTTCGTTATCGGCTTCCCAGGTGCGCAATTTTTCCAGTTTTGCACTATTGATTTGCAGCTGATGATCCTGTTTGTTGATGTGAGCTCTTATCGTTGAATCGCTCATACTCAGTGATTCGATACCGGCTTGCCAGGTGTCGCCTTCAGTTTCGTTACTATTGTTATTCTCCGGAACGGTAAAGCCTGCAATTGTCCATACGCCCTGCTGATCTCGTTCTATTAGTATTTCTGCATTGTGCAGGTCGGCATCGTAAATAATCAGCCTCCTGCGCAGAATAGGAAAGTAGCCTACATTGAGCTGTATAGTCGATACTTTAAGAAAGACTTTCTGATCATTTTGTATTTGTAGCTGATTGATGGAAATGACTGCTGTGAACGGGTTGTAGTCGATATCGCCAATCTGTATCGACTCTGCGCCGGCATCCTTGAACACCTCTAGTAATTCATAGCGGATGATGTGTGGCAGTAACAGTAAAACAAGCGTAACTGCTACGGTAAAATAGAGCGCACGGCGTAAATAACGAGTGCCTCTCGCCGGGTTATCTGTACGAGCTTTCTGCTTGTTCATGGTGTTTTAAACGCGGCGCCTGGATTAATTTGGTTCATGCCTGAGCATGTTCCTTCAGGCAGCACGAATGATCTGGCCGGTACAGACATCACGAATTTCTGTGGGCCTGCTGCCCGCGCCCGTTTTGCCGCCCAGTATATGCTGTATATGGCCATGGAAATATGATTGTACCCGCAGTCGCGTTTTCGCCGGTCGTTTTCCGCTGAGGTTGGCACTGGTTGATACAATTGCCTGACCGGCAGCCTGGCAAAGAGATGCCGCGACCGGATGATTTGTAACGCGTACAGCAACGCTGCTATGTGCACCGCACAACCAGTATGGCGTTGAGGCAGCCGCAGGAACCAGCCAGGTAGTTGGTCCAGGCCAGCTTTTATCCAGCCTGGCTTGCATGGTTTTACTCAACGGTCCCATGAATGGTTGTAGTTGCGATAGTTCGGAAGCAATAAGGATCAGCCCCTTGTCAAGGGGTCTGGATTTCAGGTACAGCAGGTCAATAACGGCTGCGGCATTGTAGGGGTCGCAACCCAGACCATAAATGGCCTCAGTCGGGTACGCGATGATGTCGCCGCGGTTGAGCGCACGCAGGGCCTGTTGTAGCTGCCAGCGTGTCATCTATCAGGGCGCTAGCGATTTTTGCAGCTCGGCGTCCTTCGCAATGACGGCATCGGCATTGGACGTGCGCTCAGCGCGTAGTCGGTCAGCGATTGCAGTGTCGGACTGTGCCAGTATTTGTGCGGCCAGGTAAGCCGCATTTTTTGCACCAGCCTTGCCGATGGCAACACAGGCAACCGGAATACCGCCAGGCATTTGTACTGTAGACAGCAGTGAGTCCATACCCTGTAGTGGACCGGCATCCAGTGGAACACCAATGACCGGTTTCAGGGTCAGGCCTGCTACGGTACCGGCAAGATGTGCCGCCAGACCCGCGGCGGCAATAAACACGCCACAGCCACGAGATTCAGCATCGCTAACATAGTGGTGGGTGGCGGCTGGTGTGCGATGAGCTGAGGTGATTTTAACTTCAAAAGGTACATGCAGTGTGGTGAGTACATCCATAGTGGCCTGCATGACGGGCAGGTCGGAATCGGATCCCATTAATATGGCTACGAAAGTTTCTGACATGATATTTTCCGAATATTAAAAAGTAAATTGATGGCTCGTTCTAGTCTTCAGTCTCAGGGTCATCAACGGGCTCTGAAAACTTGCATTCTTTCACCGGGCAGACTTTTTCAGTACCCCGTTTTTTGGTGGTCTTCAGGGTTAACATGGGCCAGTTGCAGGTTGGGCATTTTTCATTTAGCGGCGGATACCAGACTGCATATTCGCAATCCGGGTAGTGTTCGCAGGAAAAGAATATTTTACCACTACGTGCCTTGCGCTTGAGCATATTACCTTTCTTGCATGCAGGGCATTGCACGCCGGTATCTTCCGGTTTTTCCAGGGGCTCGATGTATTTACAGTTAGGATAGCTGCTGCAGCCGATAAACTTGCCATAACGCCCGTGACGTATTATCAGGTCTGATTCGCACGACGGACATTTGCGACCCTCTACCACCTCTGGCTCGGTTGTGCTGTTCGCATCTTCACCCAGATTGCGGGTGTAGTCGCAGTCCGGGAACGCGGTGCAGCCGATAAAACGCCCTCGTCTTCCCAGCCGGATGCTGAGTGGCTTGCCACACTTGGGGCAGTTCTCGTCCATTTCTTCCTGGGTAACTTCCTTGCGTGATACCGATTTTTCTTTCTCGTCAACCAGTTCCTTGAACGGCGTCCAGAACTCGCGCATCAGGCTTACCCAGTTGCGCTCCCCGCGTGAGACCTCATCGAGCCGGTCTTCCAGCTGAGCGGTGAAGTCGTAGTCAACATAAGTGGTAAAATGCTTGGTCAGGAAATTATTAACCACCACACCGACATCGGTCGGGAAAAAGCGTTTTTTCTCCAGATTGACGTAATCGCGATGTTGCAGGGTCGAGATAATTGATGCATAGGTCGAAGGTCGTCCGATGCCAAATTCTTCCAGAGCCTTGACCAGGCTGGCTTCAGTAAACCGTGGTGGCGGTTCTGTGAAATGTTGTTCTGGCCGGATTTTAATCAGATCGAGTTGTTCGCCTTCCAGCATAGGTGGTAGCAGACGGTTCTGGTCGTCGTCTCCGGCCTTGGCATCGTCTACACTTTCCTGATAAACGGTCATAAAACCGGGAGTCGCAATGGTTGAGCCATTGGCACGGAACATGTGCTCAGTGGTCTCAGCCGGGCTCATGTCGACGGCTACGGTGTGGATGGTGGCATGTATCATCTGGCAGGCGATGGTGCGTTTCCAGACGATGTTATATAGCTTGTACTGGTCCTTGCTCAGGAATTCCTTGATCGACTCGGGTACGCGCTCAGCAGAGGTCGGGCGTATCGCCTCGTGCGCTTCCTGGGCATTTTTGGCCTTGGTCTTATAGATACGGGGTTGATCAGGCACATTATCCTTGCCAAAACGTTCAGCGATCAGCGCACGTATATCATCCAGCGCCTCGGTTGCCAGATTAACCGAGTCGGTACGCATATAGCTGATCAGGCCTACCGTGTTGCCACCGATATCAATGCCTTCGTACAGCTGCTGCGCGACGCGCATGGTACGTTGTGCAGTAAAGCCCAGTTTGCGTGCGGCCTCCTGCTGCAAGGTAGAGGTAATGAACGGCGGTGCCGGGTTACGCTTGCGCTTTTTCTTTTCGATCTTGCGTATGGTCAGCTTGCCGGCGGATGACTTGATCAGGGTGTCTTCACACTCATCAGCCAGATCCTGGTTATTAATGCTGAACTGGCTGAGTTTGTTGCCCTTGTACACGGTCAGTTTGCTGGAAAAATTCTGGCCCTGGCTGGCAACATCGGTTTCAATGGTCCAGTATTCACGCGCCTTGAACTTCTCGATGTCCTGCTCGCGCTCGACGATCAGCCGCAGAGC
>DRJJ01000016.1 GCA_011052255.1 Gammaproteobacteria bacterium
GACGAATACGCATGCCGCGTGGCATCAATATCAGCACTGCGCCAGTCACAGCCATACCCATCACCAGGCTGGTTGACACACCCTGACTCCAGCTGGCCATTGGCCATTGTGCAAACCACTCCAGTACCTGCCAGACTCGCTCCAGTATCCAGGCGGCGGCCCAAAGCAACATCTGGCCCGGATAGCCTGAAAACCACGACAGTAATACGCCCGCCAGAATCAGTGGCACAGCCAGCAGCCCCACCACAGGTATCGCAATGAGGTTGGCCAAAGGTGCCACCAGCGAGCTTTGCTGGAAAAACAGCAGGCTTAACGGCAGCAAACCAACCGCAATGAGCCATTGTGGTCGCCAGATACGCAACAACCAGGTTTCGCGCACTACCCGATGACCCATACCAAACCACAATACGCTCACAGCTGAGAAGGACAGCCAGAACCCTGCTGATAATACGGCCATCGGATCCAGCACCAGGATGATCCGTAGCGCCAGCGACAGGCTGTACCCGGGTCTGACCGGTTGCCGTAGCAACCAGCTCCCCATCACGACGGCCACCATGATCAATGCGCGCTGGGTAGGTATTGAAAACCCGGCCAGTAATGAGTAAATCAGGGCCAGCAAAAAACCAAGCCCAGCACCAAACAGCTGTGCCGGTATACGGTTAGTCAGCCATACTGAAGCAGACGCCAGCCAACGACCCAGCCAGAAACCGAGTGTTGCAATCAGGCCTATATGCAGACCGGAGATTGCCAGCAGGTGTCCGGTGCCGGTTTGCCTGAGTACCTCCCACTGATGCGGCGTTATCTCACTGCGATCACCCAGTGACAACGCAAGTATCAGGCCAGTAGAAAGGCTGGACTCCAGCTGTGCCAGCAGTCGCGTACGCATATCCTGTCGCAAGCTGACAATGGATGCAGAAATCTGCTCGTCCAGCATCCGGTTTTGCTGATCTTTGCGCACATACCCGGTAGCCTGTACGCCCTGCTGGAACAACCAGCTTTCATAATCAAAGCCGCCCGGATTCATAAAACCATGCGGTCGCTTTAGTCGTACGCGAAATTGCCAGCGTTCTCCTGCCCTGAGCTGATGGCCTCGGCCATACCAGTACAAGCGGAGTTGCTTTACTTCGGCTGCTGGCTTGCCATCTAGTAACAGGGACTCCACCGCAAAACGAAAGCGTACATTGCGATCACCGTATTCAGGAATAGATACGACAACGCCGGTTACCAACAAATCCTGCCCTTGTAAATTGGCCGGCAGACTGTAGCGCGACTGCCAGGCAGCATGTCCCCAGGCCACCGCAAGACCCGTAATCAGCCAGGCAGGAATAATCAGAAAACGCCAGCAACGTGCTAACGGTAGTATGGCCAGCGTCGCCAGCCAAATGATGTCGGGGAGCTCTGATAACTGCTGAAAGCCTGCCACACCTGTCAGCAGGGCCAATGTCCTTATCCACATACTCACGTCCTGTGATACGAATTTTTCAGATGGCGCTACATTAACATAATACTGTGTCGGTATTGACCAGAGATTTCCTGCGTGCAAGCCCCTATCAGTAATATGGATTCGCACTCAGACAGTCGATCGCTTATGCTATACACAACTTAAACCAGTCCAGAATCGCTATGCCCAGGAAGTTCTTTAAAAAAATGATGCCGGATCATAAAACGATCCGCGAGCATAAACACCTGCAGATATTCGGCAAGTTGCTGCATGAACCCAATTTATGGCACATGAACCGTCGTTCTGTAGCCGGTGCCTTTGCGGTTGGCCTGTTTAACGCCTTTATGCCAGTGCCGTTCCAGATGTTACTGGCGGCCGGTGGCGCCATACTGTTCCGGGTAAACCTGCCCCTGTCAGTCGCACTGGTATGGATTACCAATCCGCTCACCATGGGGCCCATGTTCTACGGCACCTATCAAATCGGTGCATGGATTTTGAATACACCGAAACACGCATTCAACTTTGAGTTGTCCATGAACTGGTTGATGAATGAACTGGGGTATATCTGGCAACCCTTTTTACTTGGCTGCCTGGTTACTGCCATTGTCAGTTCAGTGCTGGGATACGTTTCCATACGACTACTCTGGCGCTGGCACATTGTTCAGCATCTAAAACAGCGCAGCAAGCGCAAATGTAATAAATCGAATCAGTAACTTTTTTAACCCGTGCACTCAGAGCTCGACTACCGCCAGGTTATGATGCGTCGTCTACCAGTATCCCGTCTTCCAGTCGCAAGACTCTATCCATACGCGCTGCCAGGCTGGTATCGTGGGTCACAACAATAAAGCTGGTGCCCATCTGCTGATTTAACTCCAGCATCAGATCGTAAACCTGACCGGCAGTATGATGATCCAGGTTGCCGGTCGGCTCGTCGGCCAATACACATTTGGGAGTTTTTACCAGCGCGCGGGCAACGGCCGCACGTTGTCTTTCACCGCCGGACAACTCACCGGGTTTATGGCCAACACGGTGTCCCAGTGCAACTCGTTCCAGCATAGCCGTAGCCTGTTTGCGAGCATCTTCTGTACTCATACCCGCCAGCAATAGTGGCATGGCCACATTTTCCAGTGCGGTGAATTCGGGTAATAAATGATGAAACTGGTAGATAAAACCCATCACTCTGTTGCGCAACTGGCTACGGGTGCGCTCATCCAGTTTATTCATTTGCAGATCGTCGACCATTACTTCACCGGAAGTTGGATTATCCAGGCCTCCGAGTATATGCAGCAATGTACTTTTCCCGGACCCGGAGGTGCCAACGATGGCCACCTGCTCTCCTGAATATAATGTCAGGTCAACACCATCCAGCACCTTTACCGACAACCCCCCTTCGCTGAAGGATTTACACAGCTTGCGACATTGTAAAACGATCTGACGGTCATTGTTATTGGCCTCACTCATAACGCAGTGCCTCGGCAGGTTGTGTCCGCGAAGCGCGCCAGGCCGGGTAAATAGTCGCCAGTAATGAGATCAACAGAGAGAATCCTGTCACAACAAACACATCAGACCACTGCATATCAGAAGTAAGGTCGGTGATGTAGTACACGTCAGGCGACAGGAAACGAATGTCCAGCCATCCTTCAATTGTCGAGATAATTTCATTCACGTTCAGCGCAGTGGGTATTCCAGTGGCCAGCCCTAGCAGCGTACCAATCAGGCCGATTACAGCCCCCTGAACAATAAATATCCACATTATACTGCCCGGTGAAGCACCCAGGGTACGCAAGATGGCGATGTCGGCCTCCTTGTCTGTCACCACCATCACCAGCGTCGACACAATATTGAACGCCGCCACGGCAACAATTAAAAACAGGATAATAAACATTACCCGTTTTTCCATGTTGATCGCCGCGAACAGGTTGACATGTTTTTGGCTCCAGTCCCTGACCCGGTAATTGCCATCCAGCTTGTTTACCAGTTCACGTGCGACACGTGGCGCTTCATACATATTCTCAAGTTTCAGGCGCACACCGGTCACCGAGCCCTTGATGCGATATAATCGTGCAGCATCTTCAGCATGAATCAGCATCAGTGCACTGTCGTACTCGTGCATGCCCATTTCAAATACGCCCACAACGGTAAACCGTTTAAAGCGCGGCAGCATACCCGCCGGTGTGACGGTTGCCTCAGGGATAATCAGGGTAATCGCTCGCTGCTTACGTGACTTAAACTGTTCTATATCGTCTGTCCCAAACAGGGAGCGGGCCAGTTCGACACCGATGATAACGTTAAACTTGCCCGGCTTGAGATCAGTCAGCTTGCCCGACTTCAGCTTTTCACTCACGATTGAGACTTCAGGCTCTTCAGCAGGCAGTATCCCTCTTACTACCACGCCCTGACTGAACTGGCGCAGGCTGACCATACCCTGACCTTCTACATAGGGCGCCACACCAATCACCTCGGATTGCTGTCTGGCGACACGCGCCACCTCTTTCCAGTTATCCAGTGGTTCGAACAGGCCTTCGATCGTCGCATGCGAGGCCATGCCCAGTATGCGGGTACGTAATTCCTGTTCAAAACCATTCATCACTGACAGTACCGTTATTAGCGCCCAGATACCCAGCGCTATCCCGATCATGGAGGTCATGGAGATAAATGAAATGAAATGATTACGGCGTTTGGCGCGCACATAGCGCAAGCCAATATAAACTTCGATTGGACGAAACATGGGGAGCAATTAAACCATAATCCGGGCCCAGATGTCGCTATAAATCATAAACTTCGCGGGTTTTAATACCCTGAAAGGAGCTCCGGGCGGGACTGTTTCTCATAATTCGCATATCCCGCTTTGGTATCCGCAGATTGAGTGCTATAGTTAGTCTAGTAATTCATGGGCTTACAAAATAATATTACAGGATCGCATTCACTTGCCGTGAATGCAGAATACTTTCGCTGACATACAGCACCCTACAATTCAGGAGTACGGATATGCGTCTGATTCAATTATTCCCACTGGCTCTGACGGCCCTGCTCAGTTTTGCGCCTGTTACCAGTGTTCAGGCTGACACCATGAACATGAGATCGATAGGCGACGTACCTGCAGGGGTTCAGATCCCGCAAAGAGCCATTACAATGAATCAGGTAAAAATGGAGTTCGGCGACCCTATGGATACTAAAGCTGCTGTTGGTGAGCCCCCCATTACCCGTTGGGAGTATGCCAATTTTACGGTATATTTTGAATACAATCGGGTAATCGAATCGGTTGTTCACCCTGTAGCCATGGCGCAGTAAAAAACCAAACCTTTTACAACACGTGGGCGTAAGACTATTACCTGAATGGGTCGAACAGGACGCCATACTTATCGCCTGGCCACGTCCGCAATCAGACTGGCAGCCATGGCTGAACCAGGTAGAAAAAACCTATCTGCAAATGGCGCAGGCGATATGTCGTTTTCAAACACTGATTATTCTCTGCTATGACACTATCCTGTGCGAGCATGTAACACAGCTCTTAAAAAATAAACTCATCCCGTCTGAACGCGTGGTACTGCTGGTGCAATACTATAACGACACCTGGACACGCGATTACGCTCCGCTGTCGGCCATCTGTGACGATAAACCCTGTCTACTGAATTTCACTTTTAATGGCTGGGGTGGCAAGTACCCCGCCGATCTGGATAACGCCGTTAATGATCAGCTGCAACGAAAAAATGTATTTAACGATACGCAATTTACTAGTTCAACACTGGAGCTCGAAGGCGGCGCGATCGAGACAGATGGTCTGGGCACTCTTCTCACGACACGACAATGCCAGCTGGAAAGCAAACGAAATCCAGGCATGGAGCACGATGAAATAATAGCGATGTTAAAATCCTGCCTGGGTCATGATCGCATTTTATTCATACAACACGGTAAACTGATTGGAGATGACACTGATGGCCATATAGATTCACTGGCACGCTTCTGCAGTCCGGACACCATTGCTTATGTCAGCTGCCATGATTCCTCCGACCCACACTACGTGTCATTACAAAAAATGCAGCAAGAACTACAGGACTTGTATCAACCAGACGGCAAACCCTACAAACTTGTCGAATTACCCCTGCCCGAAGCGATTATGAGTGATGACGGTGACAGGCTACCAGCCACCTATGCCAATTTTCTGATCATTAACCAGGCCATACTGTTGCCGGTTTATAATCAGTCCGATCGGGATAGTGAATGCCAGCAACGTTTATCTGAAGTTTTTCCGAACCGGGAAATTATTACCATTAATGCCCTGCCCTTGATACAGCAATATGGCAGTGTTCATTGTGCGACCATGCAACTGGCCATGGGTACTGTTACACCAGCGAGCACTGTGCGTAATGAATATAAATTGCACCATCACAAACTGATATACTGAAAACATGAGCGACCCGAACAAACAATCGGTTCAGAAGTTGCGCTGTGCCATCATTCAGCACCAATGTGACAGTGACGCATCTGCTAATCTGCAAAAAAGCATCACCGGTATTCGCAATGCCACCGCGCAAGGCGCGCGTCTGATTCTGTTACAGGAACTTCATACCAGCCTGTATTTTTGTCAGATAGAATCAACTGAATCATTTGACCTTGCCGAACCTGTCCCCGGTCCCACAACACAAACCCTGCAGCAGCTGGCTGCTGAACTCGGTGTGGTCATTGTTGCATCAGTGTTTGAACGGCACGCAGAAGGCCTGTATCACAATACGGCTGTTGTACTTGAGAGTGATGGCTCAATAGCGGGTAAATATCGCAAAATGCATATACCCGATGATTCGGGTTACCATGAAAAATATTATTTTACACCGGGCGACCTCGGCTTTACGCCAATTACCACCAGCCTTGGAAAACTGGGCGTGCTGGTATGCTGGGACCAGTGGTTCCCTGAAGCAGCACGTCTGATGACACTGGCCGGTGCCGATATACTGCTGTATCCAACGGCGATAGGCTGGGACGCGAATGATGACAACGGAGAAAAACAACGCCAGATCGATGCCTGGCAAGTCATACAGCGTTCTCATGCTATCGCTAATAACCTGCCGTTGCTTTGTTGTAATCGCACCGGTCTGGAAGTATCACAACAGGGATCTGGTCAAATCGATTTCTGGGGAAACAGCTTTATCGTCGGTCAACAGGGTGAAATACTGGCACAGGCCAGTGCCGGGCATGACAGTGTACTGATTGCCGAGCTGGACCTGTCCAGAACAGAGCAGCTCAGACGCATCTGGCCATATTTGCGTGATCGTCGCATTGATGCATACCAGGAGCTACTCAATCGTTATACTGATGACAACAGCACATGAAAACAATCGAGGACACCATGATATTGATACTTGCACCTGACACGGACCGTAACAGCGAAGAATTCGTTGGCCTGATGGCTCACCTGAAAAACATGAACAACATCCAGACCAGGATGCATGAAGAAATTGGCAACCAGCAAGTACTAACGGAAATTTACCTGGTGGGTGATACCGCCACCCTGAGTCTGAATGACATGGCCAACCTGCCCTGCGTTGACCGTGCGGTGCGGGTATCACAGGAATATCGAATTCTCGGTCGCCACAAGGACGACCAGCGCCCTACTCACTTTGACTATAATGGCGTGCGTTTTGGCCAGGATACACTGAACGTTTTTGCCGGACTCTGTGCTGTCGACACACCTGAACATGTTGAGCAAACGATGCAGGCACTGCAGCAACATGGTCAGACCTGTACCCGTATGGGTGCCTACAAGCCACGCACCAACCCCTACTCGTTTCAGGGGCACGGCAAATCCTGTCTGCCCTGGGTGTTTGAACTGGCGGGACAATACGGTATCAAGGTCGTTGCGATGGAAATCACACATGAATCACACATCGATGAAATTACCGAGGCCCTGAAACAAACTGGCGACCCAACCGGTGTTATGTTGCAAATCGGTACGCGCAATACACAAAACTTCGAATTACTCAAACATGTGGGCAGGCAACACCGTTTCCCGGTACTGCTGAAACGTGGTTTCGGTATTACGCTGGAGGAGTCATTGAATGCAGCAGAATACCTGGCCAGTGAAGGCAACCGTCATGTGATTTTTGCATTACGTGGCATGAAAACCAATATGGGCGATCCGCACCGTAACTTTGTCGATTTTGCGCAGGTGCCGGTACTGAAACGACTTACCCGAATGCCGGTCTGTATCGACCCGTCACATTCTGTCGGCACCCGTGAACAGGCGCCAGACGGGATACTGGATGTCAGTCACGTGACCGCACAAGGCATTATTGCCGGTGCCAATATGGTACTGGTGGACTTTCATCCTGACCCGCCCAGCGCATTGGTCGACGGGCCCCAGGCCTTGTTAATGAAGGAACTGCCATACTTTCTGGAGGATGTGAAAATTGCGCGAGAGGCGTATCTGAAACGCTGTGAACTGGCTACACAATACGAGTAAATCTCACCCTGTCATTCGGGGATATATTCATCATACTAATGAACAATGGCAGCAAACGATATTCTCTATCTTGCCGGTAATTTCAAAACGTATCTTGCCACACAGGCAGCTGCCTATATACATGTTGCCTACCTGCTTTGTATAGCGGATTGAGACGATAAATCATTCAATCTTACTGTTAATTTTGATCAGCACAATGTCTGTCTGTCCTACAGTAACCGGTTTCATTTCACCTATCAGATCGCCCGGTTGACGTATCGCGTTACCACTGGGTGATATGCGAGCACTGATACGCACCTGCGGGAATTTAGACAGGCTCATGGACGGCATCATCGCCATGCTTTCATCCAGTGTTACATCAACAGGCAGGTCTGAGGCCTGCATGCGCACTGCGGCCAAAGGCATCGGTGGCCCCTGTAATGCACGAGCGTAGATAAACAGGGTGTCCGTTGGCTTGAACTGTCCGGCCAGATCCGGCTCCAGTTCTACGCGAACTTTAATACTGGCCTTTGCTACAGCTGTCGGTGCTGATGCGGGTGCCGTGGCAGTCGTGACTGGTGAGGTGACTGGTGAACCCATTTTCTGGCGCGCCAGCGCGATCAGCCCCTCTACTTCGGCACGCGATTCAGGTTCATCTTTCAGTAATGACACCAGTTTTTGCCAGTGGTCAATCGCCTTCTGGAAATTACCCTGTTCCGCTTCTGACATACCTGTCAGCCACAGGGCCTTGGCATTATCGGGTTGCATGGCCAAAGCCTTGTTGATTAATTCCAGCGGCTGTCCTGACATCTTACCGCCCTGGGTCATGGCCAGTGCATCGGCATAAAACAACATTATTTCGGGGTTATCGCTGTCTAGCCGATAGGCCTGTTCGTAGGCATTGCTTGCATACTGGTATTTCTGGATCGACATATACGAACGTCCCAGCATCAACCAGCCATCAATATTATCCGGGTCGACTTCCATACGTTTTGCCAGCCTGGCTATCAACTCATCCAGAGAATGTTGCTGTCCCGGCTGGATCCTGGTGTGTGCAGGCGTGCCCTGAAACTCGATAGCATCCGGACTACCATATAAGAAATAACCACCGCTCACGAACACGGGAACCAGAACAAACAACGCCACAAGCGTCAGACGACCCTGGCCACTATGATGCACACCGGTTTCATTAGATCCATCTGAAGAAATATCCTGAATCAGGATGCTCTCGAGCTCCTTCCTCGCCTGCTGGTATTCTTTCTCATCCAGCCTGCCCTGATCCCGCTCGATTTTTAGTTCGGCCAGATTTTCACGCGCAATACGTATGTTTTGATCATCTGTTTGAGTATGGCGTAATCCCATGCGGCCCAACAATGCGGGTGATATGATGGCCAGTGCAGCAAGAATCATTACCGCAGCAATAAATACGAATAGCGTCATGAGTTATTACTCTTGTTATCGTTATCGTTATCGAGTATTCCCATGGCCCGGGTATGATCGGCCTCACTGATCTGGTCGCTAACCGGCATGTTCTTTCTTTTGCGTATAAACAGCAACAAGCCAATGACGCCCAGACCCAGCAGCACAAAAGGGCCTGCCCATAATACGGCCGTAGAGGGCTTGAACGGTGGACGATACATCACAAAATCGCCATAGCGATCTGTCATGAATGTGACTATCTGATCCCTGTTCTGCCCGTTTGAAATCATGCCATAGATCTCACGACGCAGATCTTTGGCCAGATCGGCATTGGAGTCGGCAATGTTCTGGTTTTGACAAACCAGACAGCGCAGTTCATTGATCAGTTGTTTGTAATCCGCTTCCTGTTGAGATGTGCTAAAGGTATGCACCTCGATACCGGCGTAGGAATACGCTGATGCCAGTAACATCAGTAGAGACAAAAGTATGCGTTTCATGATGGTTCCTGATTCAGTTGCCTGACCAGAGGCAAGAGCTCATTCTCGATAGAATTGATCGTTAGCGGGCCGGTAAACTTGTGCCGTATCATTCCTTTTTTATCAACTAAAAAGGATTCGGGTACCCCGTAAACACCCCAGTCGATTCCGGCGCGTCCGTCCTGATCGACCAGCACAACGTTATACGGGTTGCCGCCATGCTTAAGCCAGTCCTTGCCTTTTTCATTGGTGTCCTTGTAATTCAGCCCGACGATCGGCACGATATTTTTTTTTGCCAAAATCATCAGCACCGGGTGCTCCTGTTTGCAGGCGACGCACCATGAGGCCCATACATTCATTAGCCAGACCCGGCCCAGCAGATCTTTTTTGCTCAGCACTTCATCGGGTTGATACAGGCGAGGCAGACTGAACTCGGGTGCCGGCTTATTGATTAGTGGAGAAGGAATATTCTTTGGATCCAGGCTCAGACCTTTGTAAAGGAACGCCACCAGAACTGCGAAAATAGCCAACGGTAACCATGCACGCGTCATGCCGAGGCACCTTCAGCGGATTTAATATCAGCTGTTGATTTTACTCGCGCCGGTGCAATCGCCGGGGCACGTCGATAGCGTTTGTCACTGGCTGCCAGCACGCCACCCAGGGCCATAAAAATAGCGCCCAGCCAGATCCATCGCAGGAAGGGCTTCACATACAGACGTACACTCCAGGAATTGCCTGGCAGGGGTTCGCCCAGTGCAACAAACAGGTCCCGTGTCAGACCGGCATCAATGCCGGCTTCAGTCATTGGCATTTTCTGTACGTTATAGGTACGCTTCTGTGGAAGCAGATGGGCAACCTGCTTGCCATCACGATAAACTTCTACATCTCCCTGTGCTGCACGAAAGTTAGGCCCGGTAAAATCATTAATCCCCTTGAGCCTGAAGTCGTAGCCAGACAATTCATAACTGTCTCCGATCTGCATACGCACATCTTTTTCAACACTGTAGGATACGGTCAGTGCAATACCCGCTGTAAATACAGCAACACCGATATGCGCAAAGCTCATGCCGTAGATATGCAGTGGGACGGTTTTCAGTCGTGACAGATTGAAACCGCGACTAAAGGCATGCCCGGCAAACATCAGTACCGTTGTCCAGGTGACCCGGATGGCTACACCCACACCCAGTGCGGCACCCCATTTAAACTCCGGCAGCAACAGCGCCGGTATAACCAGGCCCGCAGCAATACTCCCTATTAGCGGTATGCCGGTTTTTTGTATCAAGCGCATGACATTATCACTTTTCCAGCGCGTCAGCGCACCGATCCCGGCCAGAATGGCCAGGGGTATCATCAGCGGGATAAATACAGCGTTGAAGTAGGGAGGCCCGACCGAAATTTTGCCCTGACCCAGTGCATCCATAAATAACGGGTAAAGCGTACCCAGTAAAATACTTGCCGCCGTGACCACCAGAATAATATTATTGAGCAGCATGAAGGTTTCGCGCGAAAACAGTGAAAACATTCCGACACTACGGATGCGCGGCGCACGCCAGGCATACAACGCCAGTGAGATACCCACCACCAGTGCCAGAAAAATCAGTATGAACACACCGCGTGCCGGATCTGAAGCAAACGCATGCACCGAGGTCAATACGCCTGAGCGTACCAGGAAGGTTCCGAGCAGACTCAGCGAGAAGGCGAACACGGCCAGCAGAATAGTCCAGGCCTTGAACACGCTACGTTTTTCGGTAACGGCCAGCGAATGGATCAGTGCGGTACCGACCAGCCATGGCATGAACGAGGCGTTTTCGACCGGGTCCCAGAACCACCATCCGCCCCAGCCCAGTTCGTAATAGGCCCACCAGCTGCCCAGAGCAATACCAATAGTCAGAAAGGCCCACGCCACCGTCGTCCAGGGGCGGGACCAGCGTGCCCAGGCAGTGTCCATGCGACCGCTGAGCATGGCTGCAATCGCAAATGAAAAAGCCACAGAGAAACCAACATAACCCATGTACAGCAAAGGCGGATGAATC
>DRJJ01000017.1 GCA_011052255.1 Gammaproteobacteria bacterium
ATCGGCAGCACCACTGAAACCGCTGGTTCTAGGTGTCTTTCCGCGACGCGGTGCGACCAATACGATGAGAATGTTCCAGCCACTCGCCGACTATATGAGTCAGCAACTGGGCCGACCGGTAAAGCTGGTTACCGCTCGCGACTTCCCTGCCTTCTGGGACGGGGTGGTCAATCAGCGTTATGATATTGTCCATTACAATCAATTGCATTATATTGAAAGCCATAAAGAATACGGCTACCAGGTGATACTCGCCAATGAGGAGTTTGGTGTAAAAACCATATGCGGCGTGATCATGGTACGCACTGACGAGGGGATTGATCAACTGTCGGACCTGAAAGGCAAACGTATTATTTTTGGTGGCGGCCGCAAGGCCATGATCTCCTATGTCGCCACCACCGCAATGTTACGTGATGCGGGCCTTCGAGACGGTGATTATCAGGAACTGTTTGCCAAAAACCCGCCCAATGCCAGTCTGGCTGCCTACCACCGCCAGTCTGACGCAGCCGGTGTAGGCTCACCGGTTCTGAAAATGCCCTCTATCAAAGCAGCCATCGACACCAGCAAGATCAAGTTTCTGGCTGAATCCAAGCCGCTGGTACATTTACCCTGGGCAGTCAACAAACGTCTGGGTAAGGAGATGGCTCGCAAAGTCACCCGTGCTATGCTGGATTTGAACAACACTGAGCAGGGACACAAGATTCTTACCAGTGCAAAATTAACCGGCCTGTACCCGGTAACTGACAAGGATTTTAACCCCCACAGGCGCCTGATTGAAAAAATAACCCGATGACCCATACCGTACCGGCTCCACACACATTACGTCACAGAATCAGCCTCGGACTAAAATTTATTCTGGTCGTTATTGTGATACTGGCGATCACGATGACCATCGGCGCGTTCATCAACTATTACACCCAGAAAAAGAACTTCCACGACCAGCTGGTCCAGCAAGGTAACATGCTCGGCTCTTTTGTTGCACTGATCAGTCCTGAAGCAATCCTGGGTTATGACTTTGTACTGCTGGAACAGTACATGCGCGAGATAACCCAGCAGGAAGATGTCGTGTATGGCGTCATACTTTCTCCCACCAACGATAATCTGACGTCCTATCTGGATACCGATAACCCGCATATAACCGGGAATATACGAGCCAACCTGTCCGACACGCTGGCCTATGTTGACAAGCAGGAAGATGTCCTGCCCATGCGTTTCCCGATACTGTCCAATGGACAATTGATCGGCACGGTTGCACTGGGCATCAGCGACCGGCGTGTGACCACACTGACCCAACAGGCCCTGTATCAGCAACTGGTAGAAAGCAGCGTTATCATTATCTTTCTGAGCCTGTGTATTTATCTGGTATTCCGCTACGACGCCCTGCACCCGATACGCGCCCTGATCCACAGCGCGAAGGAAGTCGCCAGTGGCAATCTCGACCATCGCACCCACATCAACTCGCGCGATGAGCTGGGCGGTCTGGCCAACTCCTTTAACGAGATGACCCGGGCCATTCGTGCCAGTACTGAAGAAAAGGACCAGATCATGGAAAAGCTGCGTGAAGCCAATCACCAGCTGGAAACCGCGACACGTGCCAAAAGCGCTTTTCTTGCCAGCATGAGTCATGAAATTCGTACACCGTTAACATCGATTATTGGCTTTGCCGAAACCATGATGGACGACACGGCATCGCCTTCAGACCGTCAGGCCTCTGTGCAAACCATCATACGCAACGGCCATCACCTGCTGCATATCATTAATGACATACTCGACCTGTCAAAAATCGAGGCCGACCGGCTGGATATCAATATTATTCCACTATCCATTTTTGATTTGATTACTGATCTGGAATCCCTACTGACCATGCAGGCCAAACAAAAAGGCCTGGTGTGCGGCATCAGCTACCGCTACCCACTGCCAGAAAAAATCAACACCGACCCGTTGCGCCTCAAACAGATTCTGATCAACCTGTGTAACAACGCAATCAAATTTACTGAACATGGCAGCGTTTATCTTGAAATAGGTTTCGATAAGAAACAGGAAATCCTGTGTATCGATATTGTCGACACCGGTATAGGCATGACGCCCGAGCAGCTGGAAAATATATTTGAACCCTTCACCCAGGCCGACTCATCCACCACACGCGAATATGGCGGCACCGGTCTGGGCCTTAGCCTGTCGTTACAATTGGCCAATATGCTCGGAGGCTCTATTGCTGTAGACAGCAGACCCGGCCGAGGCAGCAAGTTCACCATTACCATTAATGCCGGTGACATGAGCAACATCACCATGCTTGATACCCTGCCCATACACTCATTCGGCAGTGGGTACCGACGCAGTCGATCAGATGATAATCCGCTTAAGCTAAGTGGCACCGTATTACTGGCTGAAGATATGCCTGATAATCAGCGACTGATCAGCATCTTCCTGCGCCGTGTCGGCGTTGAGGTCAAACTGGTCGATACGGGTCTTGCTGCGGTGAATGCCGGTCTGGGCAGTGAATACGATCTGATCCTGATGGACATGCAAATGCCGGTGATGGATGGCCTGACCGCGACAACTCGCTTGCGCAACCTCGGCTATCAGGGGCCGATTATTGCATTAACTGCCAACGCATCGAAGCAGGACCGCGATGAATGTCTGGCAGCCGGGTGTAATGATTTTATCACTAAACCTATCACTCAGGGTCTGTTTTACCAGGTGCTACAACGCTACCTGACCCCTTCAGATGACAGCCAGACAGCAGTGCTCCGCATCCATTCTACCTTGCTGGAAGAAGGAGAAGAGTTCCGTGATGTGGTTGACCAATTTCTTAAACGCCTGCCCCGGATATTGCAGGGAATCCAGAAGGGTTATGACACGGAACAATGGACGGATATGCAGCGTCAGGTACACGACCTGAAAGGGCTGGGTGGCGGCATGGGGTACCCGATGCTCACTCATATAGCACGTGATATCGAACTACCCCTGAAAACAGGTGACTACCATCGCTTGCCAGATCTGATGCAACAGCTTGAACACTTATGTCAGCGGATTCTTGATTCTGCTGATGATGAGCAGCCCTGGATTCAAAGTCAGGAATAGAAAAGAACCCTGTCATTGCGAACAAGGTAACGCAATTTTCTGAACTACCCGTAGGATGTAGTGAGGGACGAACCGCATCAATATTCCCGTGCCACCTGCGATGCGGTTCATTCTTCACCACATCCTACGTTGCTGATTAAATCTGTGCGCCGTATGATGCCTTCTTAAACCGCTAAATGCCGATGCACCAGCTCGTCATTTAAATCAGCCATCGGCCCGTGTGCTACCACGCGCCCCTTTTCCATCAAATGAAAGCTCTGCCCAACATGGCGTGCAAATGCGAGCTTCTGTTCCACCAGCAATACAGTCAGTTGCTCTTCCTGATTCAGCCTCAGAATAATGTCGCCGATTTCACTAACAATATTGGGTTGTATGCCCTCTGTTGGCTCATCCAGTATCAACACCTTCGGATCTATCGCCAGCGCCCGGCCTATGGCTAATTGTTGTTGCTGACCACCAGACAGGTCACCCCCGCGGCGGTGTAGCATGGACTTGAGTACCGGGAATAGCTCATAAATGCGTTCAGGAATTTCCTTCAGACCATCCTGGCGCGCAGCCAGCCCGGTGCGCAGATTTTCTTCTACCGTGAGTTGTGAAAAAATCTCGCGGCCTTGCGGTACAAAGCCGATACCGACACGGGCGCGGTAATCGGCTGCTTTTTTGGCCAGGTCCTGCCCGTTGTAATTAATCTGGCCAGAGCGCACCGGTAACAGACCCATAATACATTTCAATAACGTGGTCTTGCCGACACCATTACGCCCCATCAGGCAGGTGCAGCTCCCCTGCTCGATATGTAAATCCAGATCCCACAGGATATGGCTTTCGCCGTAGAACTGATTTAGTTTTTGCATATCCAGCATCGCTGCTGCTCCGTTAGCTCCCTCTCCCCCAGGGAGAGGGTTGGGGTGAGGGAATCAAAATGAAAAGATATCTCTATATATCCCCTCAACCTAACCTTCTCCCTGGGGGAGAAGGAATATAAGACTTTCACAAAATTTATTTATCGAAAAATCAGCTGCCCAGATATACTTCTCTAACCCGGGGATCATTCTGCACTTCATCCATGTCACCCTGCGCCAGCACACTCCCCTGGTGCAATACGGTGACCGTGCGTGCGATGGAACGCACGAACTCCATGTCATGCTCAACCACAACAACAGAATGCTTGCCCGCCAGCGAGGTCAGCAGCTCGGCAGTACGCTCAGTCTCCTGCCCGGTCATACCGGCCACCGGTTCATCCACCAATAGCAAACGCGGGTCTTGCATCAGCAGCATGCCAATCTCCAGCCATTGTTTCTGGCCATGTGAAAGCAGGCCGGCGCGATTGTGATATTCTTCCTGCAGGCCAATTATCTGCAATACCTCATCAATATGATCACGTTGTTCGCCGGTCATTTTACTAAACAGCGTAGTCCAGACACGCTTGTCCATACGCATAGACAGCTCCAGATTAATCAGTACGCTATGGTGCTCGAATACAGTGGGTTTCTGAAACTTTCGACCAATGCCCAGTGCGGCAATCTCTGGCTCGGACAGGCGTAACAGATCAATACGTTGGCCATAATAAACCGACCCTTCATCCGGACGTGTCTTGCCGGTGATCACATCCATCATGGTCGTCTTGCCTGCGCCGTTGGCACCGATGATACAACGCAGCTCACCATCGTTGATGTCCAGGGTTAATGCATCCAGCGCCTTGAAGCCATCAAAACTGACGGTCACATCCTCTAGATACAGGATCGGCCCCTTGCGTGTATCCAGTACATCCTCGTAGGTGTAGTGCGGCATCATGCAATTCCACACCTGATCGCGGCGCATAGTCTGGCGTAATTTATCCAGTGCACTCATGTCTGTGCTGCCTGCTTGCGATTCATGATGCCAACCAGTCCGCGTGGCAGGTAGATGGTCACCACAACGAACAGTGCGCCCAGTGCAAATATCCAGCCCTCAGGCAGTATGCCGGTAAACCAGGTCTTGGAAAAATTAACCAGTACCGCACCGGCCACCGCGCCATACAGGGTGCCACGTCCACCAATCGCCACCCAGATCACCAGCTCAATGGAATTCAGTGGTGAAAATTCACCCGGATTGATAATGCCAACCTGTGGCACATACAGGGCACCGGCCATCCCGGCCAGTATGGCCGATACTACGAACAACCATAACTTGTAGTACTCAACGCGGTAGGCAATAAAACGGGTACGGTCTTCGGCATCCCTGATCGCCACAACCACACGGCCGAGTTTTGAATTGATAATGTAGCGACTCAGCAAATAGGCCAACGCCAGTATAATAGCCGATGCCGCGAACAGGCTGGCGCGGGTGAAGTCTGATTGCAGACTGTAGCCCAGTATGTCCTTGAAGTCAGTCAGACCGTTGTTACCACCAAATCCCATTTCATTGCGGAAGAAGGCCAGCATTAATGCATAGGTCAGCGCCTGGGTAATGATTGACAGATACACACCGGTCACACGCGATCGAAAAGCCAACCAGCCAAACACAAAAGCCAGCAGGCCTGGCACCACGATCACCATCAACATCGCGAACCAGAACATATCGAAACCTGACCAGTACCACGGCAATTCACTCCAGTTCAGAAAAACCATAAAGTCCGGCAGCTCCGGGTTACCGTAAACACCTCGATCTCCAATCTGGCGCATCAGATACATGCCCATTGCGTAACCACCGAGTGCAAAGAACGCACCGTGGCCGAGGCTCATAATCCCGCAGTAACCCCAGATCAGGTCTACTGCCAGTGCCAGTAACGCAAAAGTCAGATACTTGCCGATCAGGGTCACGGTATAGGTGGACACATGGAAAACCGATGACTCCGGTACGACCAGGTTCAATACAGGCACCATCACCGATATAAACAACAGTATGCCGAGCATGCTGTTGCCGCCACGGTCGCGCTGAAAATATTGTTGCAGGAGCTTAACCATGCACTAGTTCTCCGCCGACCGGCCCTTTTGCGGAAACAGACCGCGCGGGTATTTCTGGATAAACATAATAATAAAAACCAGCACTATAATTTTGGCCAGCACCGCCCCTGACCAGGGTTCAATAAATTTGTTCGCCGCGCCCAGGGAAAGCGCACCGACAAAAGTACCCCAAAGATTCCCGACACCGCCGAATACCACCACCATAAATGAATCAATGATATAGGCCTGGCCCATATTAGGCCCGACATTGGTTAACTGGCTTAACGCTACACCGGCAATACCGGCTACTCCGGAACCGAGACCAAAGGTCATCGCATCAACCCAGCCACTGCGTATGCCCATTGCCTGTGCCATCGGACGGTTTTGTGAAACGGCGCGCACCTGCAAACCCAGCGCAGTTTTTTTCAAAATCAGCAACAAAGCAACAAACACCACCATCGCAAATATAAAAATAAATAAACGATTGTAGGTGAGTGACAGGGCGGCATTAATCTGCCATGAGCCACTCATCCACGAGGGGTTGGATACCGCAACATTTTGTGCCGATATAACCGTACGCACCAGTTGCTGCAGTATCAGGCTGACACCAAACGTGGCCAGCAGTGTCTCCAACGGACGGCCGTACAGGTGACGAATTACAAAGCGCTCAATCATAATGCCAAAAAGTCCTGACACAATAAAGGCAGCGGGCACCGCAACGATCAGTGACAGATCGGTATAGTTAGGCATGGCAGACTGCACCAGATAAGTGGTGTAGGCGCCCAGCATGATCAACTCACCGTGCGCCATATTGATCACACCCATCACTCCGAAGGTGATGGCCAGGCCGATCGCGGCCAGTAGCAGGACTGAACCCAGACTCAGCCCGAAAAAGGTGGTTTCAATAATTGAATTTATTTGCAAACGGCTGCTGATTAAATCAAGCGCCCTGCTGGCTGCCTTGCGCAGCGTAGTGTTTGTTTCAAGAAATTCACCTTGCTCATTTTTTTCCAGCAAGGCCTGTAAATGATTATTAACCACCTGCGAAAGATTGCCGGAGAGTAAGCTTATCGCCTGTAAACGTTGCTCGTCAGAACCGTGTTCCAGCTGATGCAGGGCCAGCGCACTGCCCATCGCATCGCGCACATCCTCGTCCTGCTCCTGCTCAGCCAACCGGGTTATATAGTCAGCCTGTGCTTCGTCCAGATGGCCGAGCATCTGCTCAACCGCAGCCAGGCGCACCTCCACATCCGGACTTTCCAGACTCAGGCTGGCCAGCTTTGCTTTAAGTAACTTGCGGAGTTTGTTATTAATGCCGATTTTTTTCAGCTGGCGTTTGGCTGCTGTACCCAGCTGCTCGCCATTAAGTGGATCGCTCAGCTGGTACTGACCATCGATCGGTACAACGATTACCACACGCTTGTCTGACTTACGATAATAAAGTCGCGCATCCAGCAGTGCCTGCAGTACCGGCAAGGTACGCTTGTCCTGAATATCGGCCAGTTGCTTAACCGCTTTTTCCTTGTCACGGAATTTGCGGGTGGTGAGTTGCTGTACGGCCTGTTCAAAGCCGACTTCATCGGCCAATGCTGTGCTGGTAAAGATCCACGCGACTATCAGGCCGGTTAGCAATAACAGCAGGGCACGACTGGCGTACAGGATGCCGCTACTGATTTGATTGGCTGCTGATGACTGGTTCATTTTTGGTTCTTGTTTTGCGCAGGCTCCCTGTAACAAAATGAGACCAGAAGCCACGAGCTTTTTTATTCCTTCTCCCCCAGGGAGAAGGGACTTTAATACGATGCACTCTGGAGCTACCGTAGCGCAACCAGCAGTGTAGCGTGAATACTAGAGGAGTTACAGAAAAACAAGCTGGCCGAGGTCAGTGGCCCCGGCCACTATTCAAATCAGAAATTCTGACCAGAACACTTACCTGTTTTGACGTTGTAGTTGCCGCATGCAAGCGGTGCACGCCAGTCAGAGATGAGGTCCTTTGATCCCGGCAGGAAATCGGACCAGGCATCGCCCACAACGGTACCATTTGTCTTCCAGACCACTTCGAACTGACCATCTTCCTGAATCTCACCAATCAGTACCGGCTTGGTCAGGTGATGGTTAGGCATCATGGTGGCAATACCCCCGGTCAGGTTAGGTACTGCGATGCCGATCATGGCTTTTTCAACCGCATCGGTATCGGTAGTGCCGGCCTTCTCAACGGCCTTGACCCACATCTTGAAGCCGATATAGGTTGCTTCCATCGGATCATTGCTGACGCGTTTCTTGTTCTTCACAAATTTCTGCCATGATTTGATAAACTCATTATTCACATCGGCATCCACACTCATGAAGTAATTCCATGCGGCCAGGTGGCCTACCAGAGGCTTGGTATCAATACCGGACAGTTCTTCCTCACCTACAGAAAACGCAACCACCGGGATGTTGTCAGCGGTAATACCCTGATTACCCAGTTCCTTGTAGAACGGTACATTGGCATCACCATTGATGGTGGATACAACCGCTGTTTTCTTGCCCCTGGAGCCGAATTTCTTAATATCAGAAACAATACTCTGCCAGTCAGAATGACCGAACGGGGTATAGTTGATCATGATGTCCTTGGACTTGACGCCTTTGGCCTTCAGGTAGGCTTCCAGAATCTTGTTGGTGGTCCGCGGATAGACATAATCTGTACCAGCCAGTACCCAGCGTTCTACTTCCAGATCATTCATCAGGTAGTCAACCGCAGGGATGGCCTGCTGGTTCGGCGCGGCACCGGTGTAAAAAACATTCTTCGAGGATTCTTCACCTTCATACTGAACCGGGTAAAACAGCAGCCCGTTCAGTTCTTCAAGAACCGGTAACACCGATTTACGTGAAACGGATGTCCAGCAACCAAAGATCACATCAACCTTTTTCTTGGAAATCAATTCACGGGTTTTTTCTGCAAACAACGGCCAGTTAGAAGCCGGGTCAACCACTACGGCCTCGAGCTGTTTGCCCATCACGCCACCGGCCTTGTTCTGTTCGTCGATCATCATCAGTACGGTGTCTTTCAGTGTACTTTCACTGATTGCCATCGTGCCTGACAGGGAATGCAATACACCGACCTTGATGGTATCACCGGCCTGCACCTGTGCAGAGAACGACAATGCTGCACCGATAAGCGCATATTTGACTACCTTTAATTTGCGTATCATGTTCATCTGGTTTCTCCAGTTAATATTATTTTATGGAACTTAATAAACCTGACTCTACGACGGAAAAGTCTGCCCCCGGGAAAATACCCCGGGACAGATCATCCTTGCCAGATATCATCTGACCAATAACGATAGACTAGATGTCAAAATCGTAGGTGATACCGGCGACAATGCTATCGTCGTAATCTTTTCCGGTACGATCTTCACCGGCAAAGGTGTACTGAACATACGCATCAGCGCCGGTACTGCCAATCGGATGCGATACGGTTATATTGAAATAACGGAAGCCGGAATCGTTGGTGGTCACATTACAACCGACAGAAGTGCCGCCACAGCCACCGAGCTCACTGTTATCGCTGTCATCATAGGTGTACCAGGTCAGGCCGAGGGCCAGACTGAAGTTCTTCGGCAAATCGGTTTCATAACCCGCTTTCCAGTAAATATCACCGGCATTACCCCACCAGCCATCAACCAGCAGATACTGGAAACCGACAGAGAAGCCTTTGTATGACAAAGTACCAAGCGCCTCGGTCAAATTGGCGTCATCGACATTCAGATAGAGATACTGCAGCAGGCTGACGTCCCAACCGACACCGCTGTCTCCAAAATCACCAGCGAAGCCAGCATAGAAGTCATTTTCAAAACCCCTCGCTGTACCAAAATCGATACCATCTTCAACACCGCCCCCAGAAACAGGAACACCAACACGTGAAGAATCATACGAGTACCCCAGATTCGAAAACCACCAACCAGCATAAAAACCGTTGTCTTTTGAGTAATCCAGTCCACCCTGTACTGCAGGGTCATTGGTTTCTTCGAAAATACCACGTAACAAATACTTTGAGTGAATACCGATATTACCGGTAAAGCTGTCGCCCCCAGCCTGTGCGGTAACCGGTGTCACCATAACCGGTGCAGCAATTGCAGCCGCTATAGCCACTGACAGTAATTTTTTAGATAACTTCATGTTTACTCTCCCGTTTTATATGTCTTCAGGTGTTAATGGAAATGCCCTGTCGATAATGCCAGCCTTAAACCCCAGCCCAAACATGCAATCAGACAAATCTCTGCCATGTCTAATTGCATAGCCCGTGCCAAGATGAAATTGATTATAAATATCAGTGAATTATTAACATTTGTTGCAGATTTGCGACAAATGTTGTATTGAAGGCGCACGGTAATAGTGCGCAAGGCTTGGAATAATGCTTTATTTTGGGGCGTTTATACGTTTTTGGTGCTTTTCCGGGCAATCAGGTACGCAGTCCGTATCACAACATGCCCTGATGGATAATGAAATCGCGTACCGTCTCCACTCCCTGGCCAGTTTTAAGATTGGTGAATACAAACGGACGATCACCTCGCATCTTTTTCGCATCGCGTTCCATCACCTCAAGCGATGCACCGACGTGAGGCGCCAGATCAATCTTGTTAATCACCAGCATGTCTGAACGGGTGATACCCGGGCCACCCTTGCGCGGGATCTTGTCACCAGCCGATACATCGATCACATAAAGTGTCAGGTCCGATAACTCCGGGCTGAAGGTGGCGCTGAGGTTGTCGCCACCGCTTTCGATAATCACCATGTCCAGCTTTGGAAAACGCTCGTTGAGCTCTTCCACTGCGGTCAGGTTCATGGATGCGTCTTCGCGGATTGCAGTATGCGGGCAACCGCCGGTCTCGACACCGATGATCCGGTCAGATGCCAGCGCTTCGCGCCGGGTCAGGAACTCGGCGTCTTCGCGGGTATAGATGTCGTTGGTGACCACCGCGATTTCATATTTGTCGCGCATGTCCAGACACAATGCCTCGACCAGTGCTGTTTTACCGGAACCGACCGGGCCGCCGATGCCTACTCTTAGTGTTTGTTTTGTTGTCATATGGATTATATTTATCCCCTTACCCTCACCCTAACCCTCTCGACTCTGGTTCCAAACTTCGTTCTACCTCCTCCATCCCTGGAGTCGTCCCTGGGGGAGAGGGGATTCTTCGTTGATAAGTATTACACATTCCAATAATCAGTATGTTAGCCCCCTCTCCCTCCGGGAGAGGGTTGGGGTGAGGGTATATCAATCAGGTGTTGCCTTATTTGCTCAAGCACTGCATTGATATCTCGCAGTATGTCATTATTCCAGAAGCGTATCACCGTATACCCCAAAGATTCTAAAAACTCAGTTCGTCTTTCATCGCATTCAATTTGTTCCAGATGCTGGCCACCATCTGCTTCTACAATCAGTTTGGCTTCAAGGCAAACAAAATCTGCGATGTAGGGCTCAATGACTACCTGACGTCTGAATTTATAACCGTCCAGCCTTCAGTCTCGTATATATTTCCATAGCAATTGTTCTGTTTCGGTTGCCTGGTATCGAAGTGCTCGAGCTAACAACTTCATCTATTTTGATCCCCTCATCCTAACCTTCTCCCTAAGGGAGAAGGGACTAAATCCTTTTACTGCACCTATTTCACGAACGAAACAGCCGTGAATACTGCCGTTCATGCCATGCGCTGGCCATCGCCTGTGTGTGTGCGACCTGGCCTATGTCTTCATCTTTTATCTGCTGCGCCGCTGCGACCAGTGCCGGTATGGTCTGACCCAGTTTAAGCAGGATGCGTTGTCCGGCGGTCTGACCCAGTGGCACCAGCTTGATTGCCGCGGCCACCTGATTTTCGGCCCATGACCAAAGGTAACCAGCCACCGCATCGCTGGCGCTA
>DRJJ01000018.1 GCA_011052255.1 Gammaproteobacteria bacterium
ACAACAGCCTGTCAGGGAAAGGCATGCAGTCATCAACGGTTGTTAGCGGAGAAGTCGGTGAGTTAATCTCATCACTGGAAAAAAGGGTTAGTAATCTTGAAGATGTTATCCTGAAAGGGCAGGCATTCCTGAAGGCACTGATTGATAAATAAATTTTTACATATATAAATGTTATTACACACCTGGATATTGAAAAACGGGATTTATTGTCGATAAATTTTACACATTACTTTTTATTAAAATAAATAATACTTAAAAATCAATAATATACAAATATGGCATAATTCCTGCCTACTATATATAATATAGAGTATGCAATAACCCAAACGTAGTGTGGTGAGTTAAATATGAAAGCCCGATTATGGGGCCATACTCAACACGAGGATCAAGCACGTGACTGAAAAAAATTTGGATGACTTACAAGCCAATGCAGACAAGGCTTCGGGAGATGCTGACAGTCTTTCATCGGAACGGGTTCAAAAGAAAAGGCGCAAGCTGTTAAAAGGTGCTGTCAGTGCTGCACCCGTTATTCTGACCGTCGCAAGCAGGCCTGTGTGGGCAAGGAATTGCTCACTATCTGGCCAGCTATCTGGTAATTTGTCTGACCAGACGGAGGATTGTGCTGGCGAGGGCTGCACGCCTGGATATTGGAGAAACCATCCAGCCAGCTGGCATCCATCCATACAGGATTACCTGTTATTCGATGTAGTTTTTGGTACCAATGTATTCCCTAACTTTACATTAGGTCAGGTGATTTCACTGTGCAGCAATACCACTATTAACAGGGCAAACATTAATATCCCGGTTACCTGTACACCACAGAGTGCATGTTTGAATTTGATTATCCAGCTTGGATATCATGCCGTCGCGGCTATTCAAAATGCTGCAACAGAAGTGAAATATGACCTGACTGTAGAAGAAGTTATCGCTGAAGTACAAGCAACCTACGCAGGTGGTGATAAAAATGAGATCGAAACACAGAAGAACCGCTTTGATATGTTGAATAATCAGGGTTGTCCCGGTGGCGGAGGCCCAGCCTGTGGCAACAGGTTTACTTTGATATAAACATGGGGTTCACGATGTCTGTGAAGATCCTCTTTTGTAGCCAGGACTCTGCGCCAGTCTTCATGTTTAGTGATTCTGAATATCTCAGGACGGACAGGATTGTCTGATTACTGGGGCGTAGATAAGCAGTTTCCTCTGCACTGGCATCAGTGGGGTGATATGCATGCCGTATATCATCCAGGCTCCGGTCAAACTCATATCGTCGATAATCTGGCGGCCCACACCCTTAAATTACTCGAAACTGAACCTTCCAACACAGCAGAACTGGTCACGAAACTCTCGAAAAGCCTTGATATGGATAAAGATGATGATCTTTATGAGTATATTGAGAAGGCGCTCGACGAATTCAAAAGGCTGGGGCTAATTGCATATAATAAAACGTGAAACTGGCAGATATATCGAAAACAGACCTCAGCAATCGCTTGAAAAATGAGGGGATTCGGTTACGAATAGGTCCCTTTGTAATATTATTAAATACTAGAATAGAGGCGCTGTCATCAGCCCTGAAGCTCCTCTATGGCGAAAGTGAACTGGCCATCGACGGGGGTTTTTCTGATTTTCATATAAGTCTGGACGCACCTGCCGGATTGCGGGGTTATTACCGCCCACAGGTTCTGTTTTACTTTGACGGACAAGTTCCATTTAAACCATTACCAATAACACATGCCTTTCCTTTGTTCGAATGGGGGCTGAACTGGTGTATAGCCAAGTATGTACATCAGTATCTGATTTTGCATGCCGCAGTTCTGGAAAAAAATAACCGTTCTATCATAATGCCTGGACCCCCAGGTTCGGGTAAAAGCACGCTATGCGCAGCCCTGGCGTTAAGGGGTTGGAGGCTGTTGTCGGATGAAATGGCCCTGGTGGGTCTTGAAGACCTGTCTCTGACGCCTGTAACAAGGCCTGTCGCGTTGAAAAACGAATCGATCGACATAATACAGCGGTTTGAAAGTGACGCAGTACTGGGCCCTCTCTCGTACGACACAAGCAAGGGGACGGTTGCTCATCTACAACCCCCAGTAGATAGTATGTCGCGGTATTTGGAGAAATCTGGTGTATCGTATATTGTGATGCCAAGGTATTCACCAGAGTCTTCAAATGAAGTCAGGGAAATGCAACAATCCAGCATGTTGAAGGAGTTAATCAGAAATTCATTCAACTATAATATTTTAAGAGAGGAAGGTTTTCGTACTGCATGCCGTCTGGTAGATGCATGTGGGTGTTTTACGCTTGATTTTAACAACCTTGATGATGCCCTGACTTCCATGGACAGGGTTATCCACAATTCAGTAAATGAATAAGTAGAACCTGCCTTGCCAATTAAATTACCATTACTGTTAAAAATTCTGGTCAAGCCCGATTATTTGCCGGATCTTGATGATTCGGAATGGGATTTGCTGGTGCGGCAGGCACGGGCATCATCCCTGCTTGGACAAATTTATTATCTGGTTATGGAAGGTGGATACCTGGAGTCTGTCCCGGAAAGGGTTCGTCATCACTTGCAATCAGAAAACAGGTATTTTGAAGCACAAAAGAAGTCAGTATTGTGGGAGATCGATAACATATCAGGCACACTGGCGCACCTGGATACACCGATAATTCTTCTTAAGGGGGCGGCCTATCTGAAAAGAGGTTACAGCGTGTCCCGGGGCAGAATATTCAACGATATCGATATACTGGTCAGGCAAGATCAACTGGATAGAATAGAGGCCAGTTTAAAACAAAAAGGCTGGCTTTCAACGCATCTCAATGACTATGATCAAAGGTATTATCGTCAATGGATGCACGAAATTCCGCCCTTGAAGCATCATACCCGGGGTACTGTGCTTGATATACATCACACCATCTTGCCTCTAACCTCATCTAACAGGCCAGATATCATGAAAATGTTTGATGCATCCGAACCACTGGTGAATGAAGTCAATATTAGCGTCCTGTCAAAAACAGACATGTTTATCCACAGTGCCACCCATCTTTTTCACGAAAGTGAATTGAGTCACGCATTAAGAGACCTCGTTGATCTGCGACTTCTTGCCGAGGAACAGGGTAGTGAACTGTTTTGTAACGAATTAACCAACAGGGCAAAGGAGCTGGACCTGTCCTGGCCAGTTTCATATGCTTTATATTATCTAAAAACGATATTGCAGTATCAACCAGCTGAATGTAACCATGACCATTTTGGCGGGAAAGAAGAGAAAACTGTCCCCCTGTTTCTGGCGCCACTGTTCACCCGTGCATTTATGCCAAATCATCATAGTTGTACAAATTTCTTTTCACCTGTAGCATCTTGGTTGTTGTATATCAGGGGGCACTGGTTAAGGATGCCATTCTACTTGCTGATTCCCCACCTTGTCAGGAAGGCCCTGGCAAGGGATAAGAATAAAAAGAAGCATGGGAGATTTTTCCTGACAAATTTAAATAAAGGAAAAGATATGAATAAAATGCTTGGTACAATCGGACTTGTTGTCGGGGTTGCCGGACTATTGCTTTCCCTGTTTGCCGGAATTGGTCGAATAAGTGGCAGCTACTATCTAATGGGCTTTCAATCCATGACGCTGCTCAATGTGGGTATATCAATGATGGTGGCATCCTGTATGGTAAAGCTGTATTCAGAGTAGTTTCATAGTACGCACGAACCTAAATTCATCAGTTGACCGCTATGATACGAGCTTAATATTTTGAAAGTAAATGCCTTTTTAACTGTACCGCAGTGCACTCAATGGGTGAGTCGCTACGACCTGTATAGCACGTTACATTTCGTGTCTGACGGCGTTGCGAATCGTCGCAATAGCTTGCTATTACTCCTCATCGCGCCTTGCCAGCCACAAAATGCAACGCACTCTAAAGGCCGTCCAACTGATGAATCTAGGATGAAAAGATTGACTAATCAAACGGGGGTTTATTCTGACCTTGCGGGCATACCTGTTTTTCATTCTGAGGAAGCATGAGAATATTATATCATCACAGGATCGTATCCAAGGATGGGCAGTTTGTTCATATCGAGGAAATGATAAATGCATTCAGAAAACTTGGACATGATGTATTTGTGGTTGAGCCAGGTGGGGTGCATGAAAGCAAGTTTGGCACTGATGGTGGCAGTATTTCATCGTTAAGGAAATATATCCCTGGCATAATCTATGAGCTGCTCGAACTGGGATATAATAGCGTTGTTTTTTTCAGGTTACTGGTTTCTGTCATCAAATATAAACCGGATTTCATATATGAGCGATATAATCTGTACATGCCATCAGGAATATGGGTAAAAAAATAATGAGCATCCCTCTTTTTCTGGAGATCAATGCACCCTTATATGAGGAAAGGGCAAAATATAACGGTATAATAATGAACTCTGTAGCAAAATGGACAGAGACTTATTGCTGGAGCAATGCCGATTTTGTTTTACCTGTAACAGCGGTTCTCGCAAATATGGTTACAGATTGTGGTGCTGATCCGGAAAAAGTTATTGTAATACCTAATGGTATCAATCAGGAAAAATTCTCACATGCCCCTGCAAGGGATGTGGCGAAAGAGCGTTTAGGGTTGGAGGGGAAGCTTGTGTTGGGGTTCACCGGCTTTATGCGGGATTGGCATGGGCTGGAAAGGGTTGTTGAATTATTGGCTAGGCATAGTGAAAAGGTTATACATTTTCTTGTGGTAGGCGATGGTCCGGCACGAAAGGGCCTTGAAAAAACGGCACGTAGTCTTGGAGTGGAGTCCAGCCTGACAATAACAGGTCTTGTAGACAGGGATCATATTATAGATTTTATTTGTGCATACGATATTGCCCTGCAACCAGATGTTGTTTCTTATGCATCCCCATTGAAGATATTTGAATACCTGGCACTTGGTCATGCAATCGTGGCACCTGATAGTGAGAATATAAGAGAGATACTGGGTGATAAGGTAAATGCACTATTATTCAATACAGAAGTGAACGGTTCATTTAATGATTCCATTGAATGTCTTGCTGATAATGACAACCTGAGGTTATCACTGGGCACAGCTGCTAAAGACCTGATAACAGAAAAAGGATATACCTGGATTGAGAATGCTAAAAAGGTCGAAAGGCTGATGTGTTCTAATAAATGAAGGATGTCTGTCTTGTATTTCACGAAGTCATCAAATCAGGTGATGGCATAATAAGGCGGAGTTTTGATAAAAGTACTAACATTCACCAGTCTGTTTCCAAATAGCATACAGCAAAGACATGGTATTTTTGTCAGGAACAGGCTTGAGCAGCTGGTTAAAAACGGCAATGTTGAGTCAATCGTTGTAGCACCGGTTCCATGGTTTCCCTTCAGGAATAAAATTTTCGGACAATACTCCCAGTATGCCAGGGTTCCCCTTTCTGAGGAGATAAACGGTATAAAGATTTTTCACCCACGCTATATAAATATTCCAAAGATAGGTATGAATCTGTCTCCCTGGTTAATGGTTGTTGGAGTAAAAAGGCTGCTGAAGAAAATAAGAAAGGATGGGTACGATTTTGATCTGAT